>JAFAZB010000100.1 GCA_019240015.1 Solirubrobacterales bacterium | reverse complement strand
AGGCCATCTGCCGCGTCGAGGGCTCCAGCTGGGAGCGGTCCGGCACCGTCAGCGACTGCTCGTGGATGCCCCGCACCCACATCCGCAGGAAGTCCAGCTGCGCGAGCCCGTAGGAGGGATCGCGCTCCTCGACGTCGTGGCCGAGGTCGGCGAGCAGCCCCGCCGTCCCCTCCCACGCCGCCCGCTGCTCGGGTGAGAGCCTGACGATCAACCCCGGTGGCACCTTGCTGGAGATCGCGATCCGCAGGCGCTCCGGCGCTCTGGCGGCCGCCTCCGCATAGCGGCCCGAGTAGGCCGGCGCCGCGTCGGCGTCGCCGTCGATCGCCCCGTGCATCGCGTCGAGCATCAGCGCGCTGCCCGCGACGGTCCGGGCCAGCGCGCCGTACACGCTGAGCCCGAGCCAGCCCTGGCCGAGCGGCATCGCCGAGACGCGGCCCCGCGTCGGCTTCATTCCCACCAGCCCGCAGCAGGCGGCCGGGATCCGGATCGAGCCGCCGCCGTCGGAGCCAGTCGCGGCGGGCACCATGCCGCTGGCGACCGCGGCCGCCGAGCCACCCGAGGAGCCCCCCGGCGTGCGGCTCGGATCCCAGGGGTTGCGGGTGACGCCCCCAGCGGCGCTCGCCGTCCAGGGAAAGATCATCAGCTCCGGCACCCTCGTGATCCCGATCGGGATCGCTCCCGCCGCGCGCAGGCGGCGGACCGCCTCGGCGTCGGCGGCCTGGGCCGGGCCGTAGCTGCGCGAGCCGCGCGTGATCGACTGCCCGGCCACCGGCAGGTCGTCCTTGATCGCGATCGGCACCCCGGCCAGCGGGCCATCGCAGGCGCCGGCGGCGTTCGCCTGCGCCAGTGCCTGCTCGGCGAGCGTGGTCCGGAACGCGTTCAGGTGCGGGTCGAGCGCCGCGATCCGCTCCAGCGACCGCTCCACCAGCTCGCGGGGATTAACCTGCCGCGTGCGAACCAGCTCGGCGAGTGCCCCCGGTCCCGCGAACGCGAGCTCCTGATCGGCCGTCAGCGCCATCGCCGGACAGCTTCGCAGCCGCGCCCCGGGACGCGCAAGCGTCGCCGGCCACCCGCCGGCCACCCGCCGAGACCTACCGGAGCGCTATCACGAGTTCCCGCAGCGCGCCCGGGTACCGGTAGCCGATCCCTCCGTGCTTGCCGTCGAACACCTCGAGCGAGTGCTCGACCCCGAGCGCAGTCAGCTCGCGCGAGAAAGCCTGCGCGCCGAGATCCAGGAACCATTCGTCCGAGGCTCCGGCATCGAGATAGATCCGACGCATGCTCGCCAGTGCCTCGGCGTGGCGCGAGGCCATCCGCACCGGATCCTGCGCCAGCCACCGCTCCCACACCTCCGGCACCAGGCGGCCCGTTTCGAGCTCGAATGGGAGCATCGCCTCGCCGGGACGATCCGGATCGGGCGAGTACGCACATCCGTAGCCGTACAGCTCCAGCGGCTTGCCGAACCGCGACCAATCGAACTGCTCGCTGCTCCGCAGACGCTCGAAGAACACCTCGTAGGAGCCCTCGAACTGGTCTCGCAGTTGCCGGGCGACGGGGGCGAAGTCTCGCGCGTAGCAGCATTCGAACAGCGCGTCGCCGGCGTGCGAGGCGAACGCCCCGAACACGTCTGGGCGGGTCATCGAGACCACCATCGCGCCGTAGCCGCCGGAGGACTTCCCGGACAGACCCCGGTGCTCGCGGCCCGCGAGCGTCGGGTAGCGCTCGTCGACGAACGGGACAACCTCATCGCACAGGTAATCCATGTAGCGGCCGAGGCCGGCGGAGTTGAGGAACTGGGAGCCGCCGCGGGAGGTCCACGCGTCCACGAATACGATCACCGCAGGTGGGCACTCCGCGAACAGCGCGTCGAGGCGCTCGCCGATCGTCGGCTCGAACGCGTCCCGCCCGAGCCACATGTCGAGCTGGCCGCTGAAGCCCTGGAGCATGTAGACCGCGGGCACGCGCTCGCTCGCCGCCGTGGCGAGCGACGGCGGCCTGTACACGTACAGCGGCCGCCGCGCTGGGTCTCCGAGCGGGTTGCCGGCGAGCAGCTCCGACTCGACCACCAGCTGATCGAGCACCCCCGACGGCTCACGGCCCCACGGCCAGCCCGGCGGTCCGTCGACTTCGTGCAGCGCCACGCCGGCACCGTACGCGAAACCGCCCGCGCCGGCGCAGCCGTGCGCCCGGGCGCGTCCCAGGCGCGAATGTATAGTGCGGCGTGGGAGCGGGAATCACCGCATCGCACGGCCACCAGGGCATGACGGATCGAGTCCAGACGCAGCGCAGCAACGGCACCGGAGCCAGCAACGGCGCCGGCGCCGATCTCGACTCGGTCGAGACCAGCGAGTGGCTGGAGGCGCTCGACGCGGTCGTCTCCCACGACGGCCCGGGCCGGGCCAGGGAGCTGCTCGAGCGCGTCGTGGAGCGCGCCCAGCGCTCCGGCACGGGCCCGATCGCGAGCCTCAACACTCCCTATGTCAACACGATCCCCGCGGACCGGGAGCCTCAGCTCCCGGGCGACCCGGCGCTCGAGCGGCGGCTTCGCTCGATCGTGCGCTGGAATGCGATCGCGATGGTGGTCCGCGCCAACAAGCGCTCGTCCGAGCTGGGCGGGCACATCGCCACTTTCCAGTCGCTGGCGACGCTGTACGAAGTCGGCTACAACCACTTCTGGCGCGCGCCGAGCGATCAGTCGGCGGGGGACCTGGTCTATTTCCAAGGTCACTCCTCCCCCGGCAATTACGCGCGCGCGTATCTGGAAGGGCGCTTGGACGAGGAGCAGCTCGACAACTTCCGCCAGGAGGTGGACGGCCACGGCCTGTCCTCCTACCCGCACCCCTGGTTGATGCCCGAGTTCTGGCAGTTCCCCACCGTTTCGATGGGGATCGGCGGGATCACCTCGATCTACCAGGCCCGCTTCATGCGCTACCTGCAGGCGCGCGGTCTGCTCGACGTGGCCGGCGCCGAGCGCAAGGTGTGGGCCTTCCTGGGCGACGGCGAGATGGACGAGCCCGAGTCGCTGGGCGCGATCGGGCTGGCGGGTCGAGAGCGGCTCGACAACCTGATCTGGGTCGTGAACTGCAACCTCCAGCGGCTCGACGGGCCGGTCCGCGGCAACGGCAAGATCATCCAGGAGCTCGAGTCGGATTTCCGGGGCGCCGGCTGGAACGTGATCAAGGTGATCTGGGGCACGCGCTGGGATCCGTTGCTGGCCGCCGACAGCGACGGGGCGCTGGTCAAGGTGATGGAGGACTGCGTCGACGGTGACTACCAGACGTTCAAGTCCCGTGACGGGGCCTACGTCCGCGAGCACTTCTTCGGTCGCGACCCCCGCCTGCTGGAGCGCGTGTCCGAGATGTCCGACGAGGAGATCTGGCTGCTGAACCGCGGCGGGCACGACCAGCAGAAGGTGTTCGCCGCGTACGATGCCGCGGTCAGGCACGAGGGACAGCCGACGGTGATCCTCGCAAAGACGATCAAGGGCTACGGGATGGGGGTGTCCGGCGAGGGCCAGATGATCACCCACCAGGCGAAGAAGATGACCGAGGACGCGCTGCTGGCGTTCCGGGATCGCTTCGAGCTGCCATTGACCGACGAGCAGGTGCGCGACGCCGAGTACTACAAGCCGCCCCCGGACGCACCCGAGATGCGCTACCTGCGCGAGCGGCGCGAGGCGCTGGGGGGCGTGATGCCGGCCCGACGGCGCACCGCCGAGGCGCTCGAGGTACCGGGGCTGGAGCGCTTCCAATCGCAGCTCGACGGCACCGGCGAGCGCGAGATCTCGACCACGATGGCGTTCGTCCGGGTGCT
>JAFAZB010000245.1 GCA_019240015.1 Solirubrobacterales bacterium | reverse complement strand
ACAGGCGGGCCGCGCTCCTCCACGCGGATGGACTCGACCTCGCGCTGATCGCGATCTCCAGTCCGATCGGAATCGAGGCGCTGCCGCACGACGAAGCGCACAACCTGATCGGCGCACACCTGGACGGCGTAGCCGAGCTCGGCGAGGAGTTCTCCGCGTGGGGGCCGATCGCGGTCGACGAGCCGGACCCTGACGACGTCGACGCGGTGCTCGACCGTGGCTGCCTCGGAGTCTCACTCCCGGCTGCCTGCCTCGCTGGGGTGGAGCACGTGTCGGCGATCGGCTACGTGCTCGAGCGGATCGCCGCTCGGGGCGTCCCGCTGCTGATCCATCCCGGGCCTGGGCCCGGTCAGGCGAGGCACGAGGCGCCGTCGACCGAGGCCCGGTGGTGGCGCGCGATGACCGACTACGTGGCCCAGATGCACGCCGCGTGGCTCACCTTCGCGGCGTTCGGGCGGCGCGAGCACCCAACCCTGCGGATCGTGTTCGCGATGCTCGCGGGTGGCGCGCCGCTGATCAGCGAGCGCCTGCAAGCCCGCGGCGGGCCGGAGGTTGATATCCGCGACCCGCTCTCCTACTACGAGACTTCCAGCTACGGGCCGCGAGCGGTCGACGCGATGGCGCGCTGGGTAGGGGACGGACAGCTCGTGTACGGATCCGACCGGCCCGTGATCGAGCCGATGCGAACGGGCCGCGAGAAGCTGCTGCAAGCCAACGCCGCACAGCTGGTCCAGATGCGGGTTCGGGATGCAGGCGCTCGCGGTGTGGAGGTGCACGCATGAGCCTCACGCTTGCTGAGCTCGAGCGATTTGCCGCCCGTCTGGCGGCCTCACCCGAGCGCTGGGCTCACCTGGTTCGCCACTCTGACGACGCCCGGGTGTACGAGCAGATCTGGGACGACGCAGACGTCAACGCGTGGGTCATTTGCTGGTCCGAGGACCAGGACACCGGCTTTCACGATCATGATCGGTCGGGCGCGGCGATCGCAGTGATCTCGGGTCGTGTGCGCGAGGACCGGCTGCGGGTCGGGTCATCGCCTCGCGCGCGTGAGACTGGGGCGGGAGCGGTGTTCACCGTGCCGCCGGACGCGATCCATCGCGTGCTGCACGCGGGCGATGAGCCGGCCGTAACGATCCACGCCTACTCGCCGCCGCTGGTTCGGACGGGTGCTTACCGTGTCAGCAACGAGGGCGAGCTCGAGCGCCTGTCGCTCCCGCTCGAGGCCGAGCTCGGCGGGGAGCCGGCGCTGATCTGACGTAACGTTCGCGGCCTGACGCCGAGCACGTATAGAACAGTCAGCCACGACGCGGGCACCGACCAGGTGGCAGTCGAAGAGCCACTGGAGATCCGCGTCGACGGCCAACCGCTCGCGGTGACGATGCGTACCCCCGGCCACGAAGAGGAGCTGGCACTGGGGTTCCTGTATGGGGAGGGCCTGATCGACGGCCCTCGGCACGCCGGACCGACCGCGGACTTCGCGGCCAACACGGTCGAGGTCGCTGGACCGCTCACCCGCGACCCGGGCGGTCGCCGCTTCTACACAACCTCGTCGTGCGGGGTGTGCGGGAAGGGAGCACTCGAGGAGGTCGCGGTGAGCAGCGCACCACTCCCCGAGGGACCGGTCGTGCAGCGCGCCTTGCTGGCGGCACTTCCCGACCATTTGGAGCAGCCCGGGTTTGAGCGCACCGGTGGACTGCACGCCACGGGTCTGTTCGACGCCCGCGGGAGACGTCTGTTCACGCGCGAGGACGTGGGCCGGCACAACGCGATGGACAAGGTGATCGGCCGCGCGCTGCTCGACGGCATCGTGCCGCTCGGCGAGCGGATCCTGTGCGTCAGCGGTCGGCTGTCGTTCGAGCTGGTTCAGAAGGCGGCGGTCGCCGGCGCGCCGATCCTCGTCGGAGTCGGCGCACCGAGCTCGCTTGCGATCTCGCTGGCAGACGACCGCGGCGTCACCCTGTGCGGCTTCGCCCGCGGGCAGCGGGTCACCGTCTACACCCATCCCCAACGGGTCCGTGGGGCTGCCGGGACGCGGCGGGGTCCGGCGGTGCGGGGTCCGGCGGCCTCGCGGCCCTAGCCGGCGGTCGCGACCAGACGGTCGAGCTCCTGCTCCGAGGTCCAGGCCCCGACCGAGGCTCGCACCAGCCCGCGTCCGGGGATGCTGCGGACGATGATTCCCTCCTGCGCGAGGCGCTGGACCTCGGCATCGGGATCTTCCGCCGACCAGGAGACCAGCGTGGAGCGCCCCCGCGGGCTCAGCTCGAAGCCCCGCTGCCCAGCCGCGTCCGCGAGCCGGTCGGCCAAATCGGCGGCGCGCTCGTGCACCCAGTCCCAGCCCGCCTCCGCGAACAGCGCGAGCGATGCGAGCGCCCAGCTGCTGCGCAGGCCAGGCGGAAAGCCGTGGTCCAGTCGCGCCGCGCCCTCGGCGGGTTCGAGCTCGAGCGCGCGCGTCGGGTCTGATACCGAGCCATATCCTGGCCATGGGATCAGCAGCTCGTCCAAGCGCTCCTTGCGCACGAACAAACAGCCGCTTCCCTCCGGGCCGCACAGCCACTTCTGCCCCGAGCCGGCGTAGAAGTCGCACCCCAGGGCCCGGACGTCGACCGGAATCGCGCCGAGCGCTTGTGCAGCGTCGAGCAGCACCGGGACGCCGGTCGCCACCAGCGACTCGACGTCAGCCACCCGGCCGCCCACCCACGATACGTGCGAACAGGCGATCAGCCTCGTAGCGGGTCCGACTTCGGCGGCCAGCTCGGCGAACGGGACCACCCGCACGGCCACGCCGTAGCGCCGCTTGGCGCGCCCGAGCGGAGCAAGCAGGCCTGGATGCTCCTCGTCGCTTGTCAAGACTTCCTCGCCGGAGCGCAGCTCGAGTCCTCCGAGCACCGTGTTGACGCCATCGGTGGTCGAGCCGGTGAGGGCCACCTCCGCTGGCCCGCAGCCGAGCACCTTCGCGTACCCTGCCCGCAGCTTCGTGGCCAGCTCGATCACCTCTTCGAAATAGCGGCGACCGCAGCGACCGTCCTGGAGCTCA
>JAFAZB010000117.1 GCA_019240015.1 Solirubrobacterales bacterium | reverse complement strand
CAGCTTCTCCGGGCTTTCGGGGCCGCCGAGGTGCTTGGTCATCCCAGGGTCGCCCATCATCCGCTCGAGGAGCGGCAGGTCGCCGCTACCCCAGGGCTCGAGGGTTACCGCCGCGCTCACTCTTCCGCAGCCTAGTAACCGGTGACGTCTTGGATGACTCGACCGCCCGCTGGCTCGCTGGCCGCGCAACGGGGTTTGCCCGGAACCCGCTGATAATCAAGCGGGTTCACAGCACTCACCTCCCCGCTGCTCGCCGCAGACGCCCCCCAGCTCACGTCCTGATCCACCCGACTCAGAAAGTCGCGCCAGGGCCTCTAATGAGTATCGAAAACGTACGTGCTTACTGCCCCCCAGCCACTCAAGTAGCCCTTGCGCATTGCTATATGATGCCCCCGCTTCGCGGGCGATCGGCGAGCTTGGGACTGTCGGTGCCGGCCGCGAGCACGTCCAGTCCAACCTTCCACATCGAGACCTGAGATACGTCGCGCCGCTTGGGTCTCAGCGGTGCAGCGCCCTGGTCAGGAGGTAGCACATGCGTATTGGTCGATTGATCGCCGCCACCGCGGTGGCGCTGGTGGCCGCGGCGGCCGCCGCGGTTGCCGCGCCAACTAGCGGCGGCTCCGCCGCTTCGCCCAACTGGGTCACGGCTTGGGCGGCGAGCCCGCAGATAGTGACGACCGGGGGCCTGTTCTCGACGACTCCCGCCAGCTTCGACAATCAGACCGTTCGCAACATCGTGTTCTCGAGCGTTTCCGGGAGCAAGGTGCGCGTCCGCTTCACCAACGGCTTCGGAACCCAGCCGCTCGAGATCGGCGGGGCGGCGATCGGGGTCGCGGGCAAGGGCGCCGCAGTCTCCGGCAGCGACATGCCGCTGACCTTCGGCGGTCGCCCGACGATCCAGATCCCCGTGGGAGCGGAGGTGCTCAGCGACCCCGTCTCGTTGAAGGTGCCCGCGCTGCACGACTTGGCGGTCAGCGTCTACCTCCCGAAGGCGAGTGGCGCGGCCAGTGGTCACGGAGACGCGCAGCAGATCAATTACGTGGCGGCCGGCAACCACGCCGGTGACCCGACTGCCGGGGCGTTCACCACCACGGCCCCGTCGTGGTTCTTCGTGGATGCCGTCGATGTGGTCGCTCCCGCGCGGGTGGCCGGCACGCTGGTCGCGTTCGGGGACTCGATCACCGACGGATTCCAGTCGACGATCGGGGCCAACCTACGCTGGCCCAACGACATCGCACGCCGGTTGCTGGCCCATCCGGGCGTGACGCTGAGCGTCGCCGACGAGGGCATCTCGGGCAACCGCGTCCTGAACAGCGACGTCTGCTGCGGGATCAACGCGCTTGCGCGCTTCGACCGCGACGCGCTGGAGCGGGCGGGAGTCAAAGCGGTGATCGTGCTCGAGGCAATCAACGACATCGGTTTCAGCGTCACCCCACCGTTGCCCGCGACCGCCCCTGTGACTAACGTGAGCGCCGATCAGCTGATCGCCGGCTACAAGCAGCTGATCGCCGAGGCGCATGCGGCGGGTGTGAAGATCTATGGGGGCACGTTGACGCCGTTCCGTGGCGCGGCCTACTGGTCGGCGGCCGGCGAGGTCAAGCGCGAGACGGTCAACAGCTGGATTCTCCACAGCCATGCGTTCGACGGCGTGATCGACTTCGCCCAAGCGGTGGCCGATCCGCTGCATTCTCAGTACATCCGCCAGGCCTACAACAGTGGCGATCACCTGCACCCGAACAGCGCCGGTTACCACGCAATGGCCGCCGCAGTGAATCTGGCGATGGTCCTGAACGGCCTGTAGGAGTCGACGGACAAACCGCAACTCGATCGGTGCCGCTCGTCCCAGCCTCTGGGGGACGGGCGGCACCGGCGGGCACGCCCAGGCCGAGCTAGCGCTCTGGACCCAGAAGCTCCTCGACGCTCGGCTGCTGCTCGACCACCTGCTCCGCCGACTCGGTGTTGTCGATCAGCTCTTCCTTCGACGGTACGCCGGCGAGCACGTCCGCTGCGGGTGGACTATCGACATCGGGCAGCCGCGGCGCCGGCGGTGGGCTCGGAGTGCTAGGACTATCGCTCATGCCTACCTGTTACCCGCCGGGCACGCCCGCCAGTGATCGTTCACGGGGCAGGAGGCTCGCCACAGCGTGAACGTGTCCCCCCGCTTCGAGGTGGCTGGGTTCGGCGCGATCGTCACCGGTGGCGCCAGTGGCTTGGGGCTCGCGTATGGAGAGGTGCTGTCAGCGCACGGCGCACGCGTCACGCTGATCGATGTCAATCCCGACGCGGTCGCCGAGCAGGCGTCACGACTGCAGGCCGATGGGCTGGACGTGCGGGGAGCCGTCGCCGACGTGACCGACCACCCCGCGCTCGATGAGGTGGTCGACGAGGCGGCGGCGCTCTACGGCCGGCTCGACGTCGCGTTCGCAAACGCCGGCATCGACCCTGGCGTCGGGTTCGTCGGCGCCTGGGCAGGCGGCGAGCGGCCCCGAATCCACGAGGGCGCAATCGAGCGCTACGCCGACGAGCGGTGGAACCGCGTGATCGACATCAACCTCAGCGGGATCTTCGCCACCGCGCGCGCGGCGGCTCGTCACATGCGCCCGCGGAGGTTCGGAAGGATCATCGTCACGACGTCGCTCGCCGCCACCCGGGTAGAGCCGGCGATCGGGTCGGCTTACATGGCCGCGAAGGCGGGCGCGCGGCATCTGATGCACTCACTCGCGCTCGAGCTGGCTGCCTACGGGATCACTGCCAACGCGATCGCCCCGGGCTTCTTCGTCACGAACATCGGCGGTGGCCACGCTCACGATCCCGAGCTGCAGGCCGCGCTCGCGAAGGAGATCCCGATGCATCGCGTTGGGCAGCCGGAAGACATCAAGGCGCTGGCGCTGTTCCTCGCCTCGCCGGCCTCCGAGTACATCACCGGTCAGGAGATCGTGATCGACGGCGGCTGGGGACTGGGAGTCGCGGACTGAGGACGGCGCCCGGCGGCGGCTACCTGACCGCCTGCGGGCCGCGTGAGAGCGGACGCCACGGCCCCGCGAGCACCACCAGCAGGGCGAGCGAGGCCGCGACCAGGCAGATCGCGAGCGTGGTGCGGTCCAGCGAGCGCACCGCCAGCGCGACCACGGGGACCGCCGCCAGCAACGCCAGCTGGTTACCGAGCGCCAGGCGAGTGACGGTCGCGACCAGCGCGACCCCGAGGATCACGAGTGCCGCCAGACCCCACACGTGTCCGCTCGAGAGGTCGCTTGCCAGCAGCGCCGGGCCCGCGCGTGAGACGGCGAACCAGCTCCCCAGCCCGAGCACGGTCAGCTCCAGGTCGATTCTTCTTACGCGCGGCCTCGGGGTCACGCGCAGCGCAAGCGCGAGCGCGATCAGCGCGAGCAACGCGAACAGCCACACGGACGCCGTCGGGACCTTGAAGTGACCGGCTTGAAGGCGCTGCAACCACACGTGTCTCGAGAGGCCGGTATCGAGGAGCGGTCCGGTCAGCGTGGCCAGCACCATCGTTCCCGCCGAGAGAAGCCCAAGCGCAAGCGTCGTGACCGGCGCCTTGCGATACGCAGCGGCCATCGGCAGGGCAAGGAACGGAAGCATCGTGATCAGGAACCGGGGCCCGGGTACGCCGCCGCCGAACGGGAGGTAGTAGCAGGCGTTGTAGCCGAAGTACGCGGCGACGACGGCCCCCGAGACGAGCGCGTCGAGCCGCCTTCCTTCGCGGTAGAGGATCGCGATCCCGGCGACCCCCGCCGCCACCACCGGGGTCACGACCAGCAGTCCGCGGTCGCTGACCAGCAGCCGGACGGCGTTCCGCACGCTCGGCGCGCCGAGGCCGAGAACGCCGCTCGAGTTTGCCGCGACGTAAGAGTAGGAGAGGTGAAACGGCGAGCCAAACGCCCACCAGTCGTAGGCGAGCAGAGGGATCAAACCGACCAGCACGCCGGCGCTGTACACGAGGCTGGCGGGCAACGGCCGCCGGCGCCAAAGGACGAACAATCCGAGCAGCACCGCCAGCAGCGCCAGCGGATACTCGGTGCTGATCGCGTAACCCGCCAGCAGGCCTGCTCCCGCGACCAGCTCCAGACGACCGCCACGCGTGCGCTCGATCCAGAGCAGATAGAACGCCGCGAAGCCGAGCGATGCAGACAGGACGTGGGAGAACAGCAACGTCGCAAACGGGAGCAGCAGCGTGCCCAAGCCGAGCGTCAGCGCGACGGCCGCGCCGTGGCCGGGATCGTGGCGCTCGACCAGCCAAAAGACGAGCAGCAGCATCACGAGAAGGGGAACCACGCACGCGAACACCTCGACCAGATGCACGCTGGCCGCTCCGGTTGGCGCGATGATTCCGGTGCTGCGAGCGACGTGGTAGACGGGCAGCATCAGCAGCCCCAGCCCGGGAGCCTTGTCGGAGTAGTAGTGGCCGTGGTAGTACGCCCGGTCCCCCGACAGATGGCGGTAGGGATCGATAATCGCGGTGCCGTGATCGAAGGCGCGGATCTGCGAGAAGTGGGAGAACTCGTTCCAGCCCACCACGTTCTGCTGCACGGCCGCGCACGCGGCCGCGAAGCAGACGACCGCGATCACGCCGACGGCGATTCGGCGCGATCGCCCGTGCAGCGCTGACGCGCCCTTCCGGCCTAGTCCCGACACGCCGGGGAAAGTTAGCCGACGTTTTCGCCGGCGGCAGTAGGCCGCAGGTGTGGCGTTGCTCGAGCCGTCTCCTGCAGGCCCTACACTGCCCCGCTTCTGCCCACCGATCAGGCTTCCCATCCCGGAAAGGAGGCCGAGTCGCTGTGATCAGCCGCCTCGATGCCGCGCGCGTGAGAAACGTCCGCGGCGCCGCACTGCTCGGATGCGTGACGCTGGTGATCACGGTGCTGGCTGCGGTGCCCGCCCGGGCGCTCGAGTTGACCACCTATGGGTATGGCAACGCGCGCACCGGCTCCGCACCAGGCCCCGCGGGCATCTCGCCGGGGAGCGCGAGCCGGCTGCACATCGCGTGGGTGGCGAGCCTGGCGGGCGCGATCGATGGACAGGCGCTGGTGGTCAACGGCGTGCGCGTGCGGAGAGGCAAGCGAATCGACCTCGTGCTGGTGTCGACCGAGCACGGCGAGATCGCCGCGCTCAACCTGCGCGACGGCGGCACGGTGTGGAAGCGGTGGGTCGGTGCGCACTCGATCAGCCCCTCGTGTCAAGCCAGCCCGGACGGGGTGTTCGGCGTGACTGGCACGATGGTCGTGGACCAGCTCGCGGGCAGGGTCTATGCGGTCGACGTCAACGGCCGCGCCTGGGCGCTGTCGCTCGCCACCGGGAAGCCGCTGAAGGGGTGGCCCGTACGGGTACATCTCCCCGGCGCGGACTTCGTGTGGGGCGGGCTGGCGCTTTCGAAGGGATGGCTGTACGTACCGATCGCCTCGCTGTGCGACAGGGGTCTCTACTACGGCGGGCTCAAAGCCGTCGACACGGCCACCCCGCACAAGATCCTCCAATGGCAGACGA
>JAFAZB010000028.1 GCA_019240015.1 Solirubrobacterales bacterium | reverse complement strand
AACGAGCGGCTACCTGGGCTCCTTTCCACATCTCGCGGGCACCGTGTTCGCGTTCGAGGGCGACGAAGACGATGCAGCGGCCCAGCTGGAGCTCGCTTCCCGGCACGAAGACTGGAGCGGGTTCCAGCAGATGAGCGACATGGTGCTACTCCCCGCAGCATGCTATCCGCTGTATCCGGCGGTCGCGCAGCGCGGCCCGCTTCCCGAAGCGGGGCTGACGCTCGACACGGGGGACTCCTACGTGTTCCGGCGCGAGCCTTCGAGTGACCCCGCGCGCATGCAGATCTTTCACATGCGTGAGATCGTGCGCGTCGCCGATCGAGACACGGTGATCGAATGGCGGCGCGAATGGCGCTCGCGGGCCGAGGCGCTGCTGCGCTCGCTCGGCCTGGAGCTCGAGCTCGACGTCGCGCACGATCCCTTCTTCGGCCGCACCGGCCGGCTACTGGCCGCCCAGCAGCGCGATCAGGAGCTCAAGTGGGAGTTGCTGGCGCCGGTGGCTGGCGAGAAGCCAACCGCGATTGCCTCGTCCAACTATCACCAGGATCACTTCGGTCTGACCTACGAGCTGCAGACGGCCGGAGGCGAGCCCGCGCACACCGGCTGCATGGCGTTTGGAGAGGAGCGCGTGACGCTGGCGTTGCTGAGCGCCCACGGGCTGGAGGTGAGCAGCTGGCCGGAGCAGGTGCTGGAGAAGCTGGAGCTTAAGCATTGACCACCACGTCGACCGGCGCCGTATCGCTGTGGGGCGTCGATCCATCGGACTACGAGCCGCACCCGCTCCACGCGGCGGGGCGCACCTATCTGGAGACCAACTGCTACGCCGACGTGCTGGTGGAGCTGCTCCACGCCCGGGGCGACGAGCCGCTCGCGATGCTCGGATTCATCGTGCGGACCGACTGGGAAGGCGACCAGTTCACCTACTTCAAGCCACCTTACGCCGACCTGGAGCGGCTGTTCGGGATCGACGTCCACGAGATGCTCCCCTACCGGACGCTGCCCGAGCACGTCGAGGAGCAGCTGGCGCTGGGACGGACGGTGCTGGTCGAGATCGACGCCTGGTATCTGCCCGACACCGCCGCAACCAGCTATCGGCGCGAGCATCTGAAGACGACCGTGGCGCCCGAGACGATCGACCGCGAGGCACAGCGGATGCGCTACTTCCACAACGCCGGGTTCTTCGAGCTCGAGGGAGAGGACTACCAGGGCGCCTTCCGGATGCTGCCCCACTTCACCGAGGACGTGATGGACCCGTTCGTGGAGATCGTCCGGTTCGACGCGGGCCCCCGCCTGACCGGCGAGGCGCTGCGCGCGGGCGCCCGCGAGCTGCTCGCCTATCACTACGCCCGGCGCCCGGCGAGCAACCCGTTCCGCGCCTGGAGCGAGCGGCTGGCCGAAGATCTCCCAAAGCTGCTCGCGGGCGCCGCCGAGGACTACCACGCGTACGCATTCGTCACCGTGAGGATGGTTGGATCCGCGTTCGAGCTGCTGGCCGACCACGTCGAGTGGGTGCTCGGGTCCGAGGGGGCGACAGCGGCCGACGCGATGCGCCGGATCGTCGAAGGAACCAAGACGGTCTCGTTCCGCCTCGCCAGACGGCGCCCGTTTGACCCCGAGCCCGCCGTCGCAGCGCTCGCCCAGGCGTGGGACGAGGGCATGGAGGCGCTGGGGCGCAGCGTTGGCTAGCGGCTCGTCCCCGCGTATCACCGGGCGCTAGCGATGGAACTGGTTGACGGCTGGGAGGTGGCGTCGAGCCCGCCCGGCCAGTGCCAGGACTCCGAGGGACTCGGTCAGCTCAGCTGGCTGCCGGCAACGGTGCCCGGCACCGCCGCGGCGGCGGTCGGTCCGGACGGGCGCGACTTCGACACCGAAGATTGGTGGTTTCGCTGCCGGTTCGCGTCCCCCCCTGCGCCACGCGGCGAGCGCGTGACGCTCGAGCTGGACGGGCTCGCCACGGTCGCCGAGGTGTACCTGAACGGCGAGCTGGTACTGGAGTCCTCCTCGATGTGGGCGGTGCACGCACTCGACGTGAGCGACCAGATTCACGATCAGAACGAGCTCGCGATCGTATGCCGCGCGTTGAAGCCACTGCTCGCGAAGCGCCGCCGCCCCGCGGCGCGCTGGCGCACCCGGGTGGTCAACGAGGGCAACCTGCGTTGGTACCGGACGATGATGTTCGGTCGCTCGCCCGGCTTCGCGCCCGGCCCCGCGGCGGTCGGTCCGTGGCGGCCGGTGCGGCTCGTGCGACGTGCCTCGGTGAGCACCGGCGAGGTGACGATGCGGGCGCGTCTGGAGGGAGACGACGGCGTGCTGCGGGTCAGGGCCCCCCTCCGAGGCGAGCCACAGAAGGCGGAGCTCGTGCTCGGCGAACTTCGCGAGCCGCTGACGCGCACCGCGCACGCGGAGCTCGAGGCGGAGCTGCGGGTGCCCGGCGTGGAGCGATGGTGGCCGCATACGCACGGCCACCCCGTCTTGCACGATGCGGCGCTCGAGATCGACGGCGAACGGGTGGCGACGCGCAAGGTCGGCTTCCGCGCCCTGGGCTGGGCGGATGAGCTCCTCGAACACGGGCTCGAGCTGAGTGTCAACGGCGAACCGGTGTTCGTCCGCGGCGCGGTGTGGACACCCGCCGACCTGATCTCGCTCGCCCCCTCCCGGACCGAGCTGCGCCGGTTGCTCGAGCGGGTGCGAGACGCCGGCATGAACATGCTCCGCGTGGTCGGCACGGGGGCATACGAATCCCCCGCCTTCCACGACCTCTGCGACGAGCTGGGAATTCTCGTCTGGCAGGACCTGATGTTCGCCAACCTCGACTACCCCGTGCAGGACCCCGACTTCCTGGCGGAGGTCGAGCGCGAGGCCCGCCAGGTGCTCGATCGGCTTGCCTGGCGACCCAGCCTGACCGTCGTGTGCGGCAACTCGGAGGTCGAGCAGCAGCCGGCGATGATGGGACTCGATCCGGCGCTGGGGCGCGGTGAGCTGTGGGAGGAGCTCCTGCCGAGACTGGTGAGCGAATCGGGCGCCGAGTGCGCGTACCTGCGCAGCACCCCGTGCGGCGGCGAGCTGCCGTTCCACACCGACCGAGGGGTGACGCACTACTTCGGCGTCAGCGGCTACTTCTTCCCCCCCGAGGACGCCCGTCGCGTCGAAGTGCGGTTCGCCGCCGAGTGCCTGGCGTTCGCCAACGTTCCCGAGCAGGTCGAGGTGCCCGTGCACCATCCCGACTGGAAGCGGGGCGTGCAGCGAGACGCCGGCACCGGCTGGGATCTGGGCGCCGGCTGGGACTTCGACGATGTCCGCGACGCTTACCTGCGTCGGTTGTTCGGGGTCGACCCCGTGGCGCTGCGGCGCTTTGACCTCGAGCGTTATCTGGAGCTCGCCAGGGTGACCTCGGGCGAGGTGATGAGCGAGGTGCTGGGCGAGTGGCGCCGAGCGGAGTCGCCGTGCCGCGGCGCGCTGGTGCTGTGGCTCAAGGACATGCTCCCGGGCGCCGGGCTCGGCGTGCTCGATCACCGTGGGCTGCCCAAGGTCGCATACCACTATCTACGACGCGCGCTGGCCCCGGTGGCGGTCTGGATGACCGACGAGGGGGTGAACGGGGTCGCGGTGCACGCCGCCAACGACCGGCCGACGCCGTTGCGAGCAACGCTCCGGGTCGCTCTGTACAAGGACGAGGCGCGCGTCGCGCAGGCCGCCCAGAAGCTCGAGCTGGTCGCTCATGGATCGGTCCGTAGCAGCGTCGAGGCAATGCTGGGCCGGTTCGTCGATGCCTCCTGGGCCTACCGTTTCGGGCCTCCGGGCCACGACGTGATCGTCGCGAGCCTGGAGTCCGAGACCGAGCCGGCGACGCTGCTATCGCAGGCGATCAGATTCCCGGCCGGGTTCCCGATCACGCCTGAGCCCTCCTCGCGGCTCGGAATTTCTAGCTCGGTGCGGACTGCGCAGGACGGATCGCTGGCGCTCACCGTTGGCAGCCGACGGCTCGCGTACGCTGTACGCGTGCACTGCGCCGGTTTCTTGCCTAACGATGATGCGTTTTCGATCGAGCCAGGTGGCGAGCGCGTGCTGCGACTGCTCCCCAGCCGCCCCGAGGCGCAGTTCGCGGGCGGTTCGCTGACCGCGCTGAACCTCGACGGTCCGGTGAAGCTCGAGGGGTCCTCGGCGTGAGCACGCCCCCCGCGCAGACCATCTATCTGGACGGCGCGGGCGAGCCGGTGTGCGCGATCTTCCATCCTCCGGCTGCGCATTTCGCGCGCGACACCGCGGTCATCCTGTGCCCGCCATTTGGCTGGGACGAGGTCTGCTCCTACCGAAGCCGGCGCGAATGGGCGAAGCGGCTCGCGGCCGACGGTTACGGGGCGATCCGCGTCAGCTTCCCGGGGACCGGCGACAGCGGCGGCTCGCCGCGCGATCCCGACCGGCTCGACGCATGGACGGCGTCCGTTTCAGCGGCCGGGAGCTGGCTGCGAGTGGCGACCGGCGCACGGCGCATCGTGGCGATCGGGATGGGCCTCGGGGGTCTGGTGGCCTACCGCGCGGCGGCCACCGGCGGCACGGTCGACGATCTCGTCCTCTGGTCCACGCCCGCCCGCGCCGGGGCGATGATCCGGGAGCTGAGGACCTTCTCGAGGCTCGAGCGAGCGCAGTTCTTCGACGGTCACGAGCAGCCTCCGCCGCTGCCGACCGGGCAGCTCGAGGCCGGGGGCTTTCTGCTCACGGCCCAAACGGTCGCGGAGCTCGAGCAGCTCGAGCTGACGGCGCTCCCGCTCCCGAACGCCTCGGCGCGGCGGATCCTGATGCTCGACCGCGACGGGATTGCCGCCGATCCCCAGCTGCACGATCAGCTCGAGGGCTGGGGGGTCGCGGTGTCGCTCGACAGCGGGAGCGGCTATGCGGCGATGACCTCCCACCCCCAACAGGCTCGAGCGCCGCACGAGGTGATCGAGCGCGTCACGCGCTGGCTCGGCGAGACCGCGGGCGCCGCGCGCGTCAGGCCGACCCTTGGGCACGCGAGCGACAGCGCCGAGCTCCAGGTGGGCGGCGACGGCGAGGTGAAGGAGACGCCGGTGGCGATCGAGCAGCCGTTCGGCGCGCTGTCGGCCGTGCTGACCGAGCCCCTGGGCCCGCGGGAGCCTGGACTCTGCGTGGTGCTGCTCAATGCCGGTGCGGTCCGGCGGATCGGCCCCAGTCGCATGTGGGTGGAGGCCGCGCGCCGCTGGGCCGCGGCGGGAGTACCCACGCTGCGGCTCGACGTCGAGGGGATCGGCGACGCCGACGGCGATGAGACCCCGTATGCGGAAGACGCCGGCCTGTACGTCCCCGAGTTGGTTCCGCAAGTGCTCTCAGCGCTCGACTTTCTCCAGGAGCGCGGGGTCGGTGAGCGCTTCGTGCTGGGGGGCCTCTGTGCTGGGGCCTATTGGGCGTTTCATTCGGCGCTGCTGGACCCCCGCGTCGCCAGTGCCCTGATGGTGAACCCGCGAGCCCTGATCTGGGA
This sequence comes from Solirubrobacterales bacterium, assembly GCA_019240015.1. Lineage (GTDB taxonomy): Bacteria > Actinomycetota > Thermoleophilia > Solirubrobacterales > Solirubrobacteraceae > Palsa-465. The sequence continues at coordinate 15,405 of JAFAZB010000028.1, read as the reverse complement.
TCCGGGCCTGGCGCCGGCGCGCGACCTTCGAGCGCTGATCTCGCGGCCCTCGTGGTCGAGGATCCGCCGGGCGGCCGCGAGCGGCCGTGGACGCGAGCTGGCGCGCTGGATGCTGGCTTCCCCCGGGCGCCGGGCGGCACAGCTGCGAGCCCGCGCGGAGGCCACCCCCCACCGCCTGGACCAGGCGCTCGACCAGCTGCACGCCACCGGCAAGCGGGCTCTGCTTCTGTTTGCCGACGGAGAGCCGCTCGATGACGAGCTCCGGCGCTCCGGGCGCATGGCTCGAATCGAGCGGTGGTCGACGGTGACCGTCGAGCGGATCGGCGTGCGGGATCACACGCTGCGTCCGAACTGGGCGCAGGCCCAGTTCCACGAGATCCTCGATCGAGCGCTGGCGCGCGAGCGCTCGAGCGCTCAGCTCCGCGAGCCGGCCACGCGGCTTACGGCTTGAACCAGATCGCCGTGTCCGAAAACCCGTCGCTCGTCCACAGCAGCCGCCAGTCGCTGACCAGCTCCTCGAAGCTCGCCCAGTCGAGGTCCAGCGGGCCCAGCCCCTGACGCGAATGCGGGCTCACGGTCTCGTGGTCGAGGAAACCGTGTGCGTCGTCGAGCACCAGCATCCCCCCAGAGGCGAGCTTCGGCAACGCGGCCGTGATGCAGGCCGCGCGATGCTCGCCATCGACGTAGCACACGTCGAGTTCACCGTCGGCAAACTCGTCGATCAGGCGCACGTAGGGCGAGGCGGAAGGCTCCTCTTGAGGATCGGTGGACAGGAGCCGCACGACGCCGGTGCGGAGACCGTCTTGGTCCAGCAGGCTGCGAACCCGCTCGAACCACGCCGGATCGTGTTCGGCGCTAGTGATGCTCGCTACCCGGCGGCACAGCCAGGCGGTACTGGTCCCCGACCCCCACTCCAGACAACGGTCCGTGGGCCGCAGTAGATCCGACAACGCCGCGATCGCCGGCTGACCCAGCCACGGCACGTCCGGATTTCGCTTCTGGTAGAGCTCCGCGGCGATCCGATCGCGAGTTCGCCGCGGTGGCCAAAATGAACTGGACCGCATCGTCAGAATCCGAACTGGCAGCTGAGGCTCGACAATTGCTTACACTCCTGGGGCTGTTGCTCCTGTTGTAAGGACGCGAATCCGGAGTATTGATGCATACAAGTGGGGTGCCGATGCAAGCGATGTCGCAATGCGCGTAGATTTCTCTAGTCGTCCCCGCCACGGCGATGGAGGTTTCAGCGGTCCAGTGGCGATTCTCGGGGCGGGGCCCTACGGCCTCGCGGCGGCTGCGCACCTGCGAGCCGCCGGCGCGCAGACGCTGAGCTTCGGCGAGCCGCTGGAGTTCTGGCGCAACAACATGCCGACCGGGATGGTGCTGCGGTCGCGCTATCGCAGCTCCAGCATCTCCGATCCCAAGCGCCAATTCACGATCTCGGACTACGAGCGGGCCGTGGGCACGACCGTCCAGAGGCCACACCTCCGGCTCGAGGAGTTCCTGGAGTACGCCAGCTGGTTCCAGCGCCAGGCAGTGCCCGAGATCGATTCCCGGCGAGTGGCCAGCGTCAGGCGGGAGAACGGCTCGTTCGAGCTCGAGCTCTCCGACGGCGAGCGAGTGGAGGCGAGCCGCGTGGTGATCGCCGGAGGCCTGTCGCCGTTTCCGCGCCGCCCGGAGCCGTTCGCCTCGCTCCCCCCGGCGCTGGTGTCCCACGCCGCTGACCACGTCGACCTCGGCGTGTTCGCCGGCAAGCGCGTGATCGTGATCGGCGCCGGTCAAAGCGCGCTCGAGTCCGCCGCGCTGCTGAGCGAGCGTGGCGCGAGCGTCGAGTTGCTGGCCCGGGCGCCCATGATCCGCTGGCTCGCGCAGGAAGACGGCGCACTGGCCGAAGGGCCCCCTCGTGGACGATTCATCCCGATCGCGCCGCCGCCGACCGACGTCGGCGGCAGGCTCTCAGGATGGATCGCGGCGACGCCCGATGTGTACAGACGCACGCCGCCGGCGGCGCAGGCATGGGTCGTTTCGCGCTGCATCCGTCCAGCCGGCGCCGCCTGGCTCAAGCCGCGGCTCGAAAATGCGGTCCTCTCCCCGGGTCACTCCGTGGTCGGGGCCGAGCCGGACGGAGAGCAGGTGCGTCTGGTCCTCGCAGACGGCTCACAGCGACTCGTCGACCACGTCCTGCTCGGTACGGGCTATCAGGTGGACGTCCGGCGCTACCCGTTTCTGGCACCCGAGCTGACCGCCGAGCTGGAGCTGGTGAACGGATACCCCCGGCTCACCCCGGGGCTCGAATCGTCGGTGCCGGGACTGCATTTCGTCGGCGCGGCCGCCGCATACAGCTTCGGGCCGATCATGCGTTTCGTGGTGGGCACCTGGTACGCCGCTCCGGCGGTCACTCGGGGCGTGCTCGGCCACTCGCAGAAGCCGATCAGCTTCGCGTTCTAGTCGCTACCGCGGACTCACGCGGCCGGCCGTGCGCGCGTCGCGGCTTCGGAACAACGCGCCGAAGGCGCGCTGCCGGAGCAACGCGTCGCCCGCGAGCCTCGACCAGGCGGTCGCACCAAATCGCACCCACCCCCGGCCGTTTTCGGGGGTGGTTCCGCTAGGCATCACCTAACCGCACCGAGACGCACACACCCGTCCCGACGGGAGCACGAGTGCGCGATCGTGTCGATTGGCGCGCCCCGCCAGCCGCGCATGCAGTCCGGCAGTCGCTACCGCGGACTCACGCGGCCGGCCGTGCGCGCGTCGCGGCTTCGGAGGCGATCGCGACCGACGGGAACTCGAGTTCGGTGCCGCAGCGGGTGCAGAGCGCGTCGTGCAGCTTGACCACCCGCCCGCAGCCCGGACACTGCCGACGCAGCTCTCGATCCTCCCAGCGGTAGCAGATCGCCGTGAGCAGCCCGAAGAACGGGATCAGGCCCGAGATCATGAACCACAGCAGGAACGAGCTGCCCTTGATCCGGCCGACGATGCCGCCGGCCAGACCGAAGAAGAACAGGATCACGAGCAGACCCATGCCCTCCATATGTCGCTCCTACCAGACGATCGTCTTCAGCGCCCAGAGCACCGCAACCGCCACCGCGAGTCCCACGGCGATCCAGAAGATGGTGACTACCAGGCCGATCACGATGTGGATCGCGAGCGCCGCCGCCGCGATCAGGATCAGGCCGGCGACAGCGCGCCGCAGAATCGGCGGACGCGCGGGTCGGGCCTCGAGGTCGGTTTGCATGCTCGATAGCGTAGCGCGCCGGCTAGGCGCCGCCGCCGAGCGCCGGGCAATATCCGCTCAGGCCCGTTTGGGCTGATCGACGCCGTCCGCGGCGTCGCTCGGACGGTTTTCCAGTCGCAGACGCGCCAGCCGGTAGCGTCGCACCCGGGTGGCGCCGCTCTCGCCTGCGTCACCGCGCCGGTCGGCCACGAGCAGCACCTTGGAGGATGAAGCCAGAATCGTCATGCCGGGATCATGCCGCGGGGCGGGGTTCGCGACATTGGCCCCGAGGACAATCTTCGCGCCGCCCGCTGCGCCGCATGGCCTGGGCGGAGGCTCGAACCGATCGGCCGCGCTCCGGATCGGCGGGTCAGATCGCCTTGGCTGCCGCGATCGCGGTGTCGAGTCCGTCCCGCGCGGGCCTGCGCAAGCGCCGGCGCAGACGCCAGCAGGCGCCGGAGAAAGCCACGTTCGCGACCGTGGCGAACCCCCGCTCATCCGCCCTGAGCGCGAGCAGCAGATGCGCGATCCGATCTCCGGACGGGAGATCCGGTTCGGGCACCCGGATGCAGTAGCAGTACACCCTGCGTCCTGAGGGCAGGACCAGCAGCGCACCCGCCTCGCCCAGCAACCAGGCGCCCAGGGCGCCCGGCTCCAGCATCAGCCCGCTGCGCGCGTGCAGCTCCCGCGCGCGGTGCCCGACCAGATCGCCGAGCAGACCAAGCGAGCGCCGCTCGGCTCCCGGCTGCTGGCGGGCAGCGGGCTCCACGACGCGCGCCCCGCGGGCGGCGTACAGCTCGGGAATCGCCCATGCGTGCGCCAGCGCCAGCAGGCCCAGCGGAGCCGTGATCGGGCTTACCCAAACCAGCAGACCCGCGATCGCGACGAACGGCAGCGCGCTGGCGGCAGTGGCCAGCGTCCACAGCCGCCCGCCGCGGATCAGCGAGCGTTCGCTCGTGCGCGGCCGCCAGTAGACCCTCGCGAGCTCGGGCAGCGCCGCGTCCCGCCCGGCCGCGGCTGGTGCTCCGTGCAGACCCGTGCTAGCCCCCCGCGATCGGACGGCGCAGAATCACCAACGGAGCGTCGACTGGAAGCGCGCGTACGTGCTCGGCGCGACCGTCTCCGCCACTCACCACGGCGTAGTACCCCTGGTCGAGCTCGGCCCGGAAGGCGGCCACCGCGGCCGCCACCGTCGCCGGGTCATCGACGCTCCACTCGGCCACCGTCGAGTGCCCGGTGCGGTCCATCCGGATCAGTCGGGACATTTGTAGACCTCCTGACGACGTTCGGCCAAATCCTACGCCGGTTCCGGGGCACCCCGGGCTACGTAGTTTCCGCGCCGCGGTCCTGGATAAGCCGCATGCGGTTCCGGACAAACCGCGGAGACCTTTGTGGACGACGGAGACGAGTATGTACAGAGACGGTTTATGGCCTCCGGACCGCAGGACGAGACACGAGCGGGGGCGCAGATCGAAGCTCGATATGGCATCGACGACAAACCGGCCATCGGAGCCATCGGACCCCCAGGACCAGGCGCAGACGGCAGCGGCGGAGGCCGGCTCGCAAGCGGACGCGCAAAAGCTCCAAGAAACGGCGCATCTCTCTCCGGTCCCGCGCTATAATTTCCATAAGGGCTATAGACGCACCGCGCGCCGGACAGCGGATAGCACCGCGGCCGGACCAGCGCACAGGCGGGTGTCGTCTCCCGGATACCGCCAACCGGCAGTTCCACAAGCAGGGTCGAGACTGATGACGCCACCACCCGCCATAGAGCAGGCTGCTAGAGCTGGAGCGACGCAGAATCGCTTCCGGGTCGCTTGGCCGTTCCCCGAGCTGCTCCTGGGCGCCTCCAATCGTCTCGCCGATTCCCGCACCTGGGGGCGGGTGCGGCTGCTGGTGGACGTGATGGTGCTGTCGCTGGCCTCGAGCATGGCGCTGTTCGCCGACGCCTCGATCCGGAGCGTTCCCTCGAACCGCTTGCTGGCGGCGGTGTTCACGGTCGTGGTGCTGACGATGATGCACGTGCGCCGGGCGCCCGATGACCGCTTGAACGGCTCGCTGCTCGACACCGGCGCCCACGTCCTGGGAGTGGTGTCGCTCGCCGCGATGCTGACGATCGCGGTCGACTCGATCCTTGGTTCCGCTCACCCGCTCACGCTGGGGCTCCGGTTGTGGATGTTCGCGGCCGTGTACCTCGGCGTCGCGCGAGTGGTGCTGCTCTCGCTTCGCCGCCGCCTGATTCGCAGCCAAGCGCTCGCCGCGCGTACGCTGATCGTCGGCGCCGGGGTGATCGGCAGCCAGCTCGTCGAGCGGCTGGTCGGAGAGCCCAGCTATGGCCTGCGGCCGGTCGGGTTCCTCGATGCCGACCCCCTGCCTCGGGCAGAGCACTCCACGGCCCCGTCGGTGCCGGTGTTGGGCGGGCTCGACGACCTCGGCGACGCGATCGAAGCGACGGGCGCCCGCCACGTGATCCTGGCGTTCTCCTCCGAGCCCGACCACGTGCTGGTTGCGAAGGTGAGGCAGTGTCAGCAGCTGGGCGTCGACGTGTCGCTCGTGCCGCGCCTGTACGAGTCGATCAACGAGCGCGCCGCGCTGGACCACGTGGGCGGGCTGCCGCTGTTGAGGCTGCGGGCGGTCGATCCTCGGGGCTGGCAGTTCGCCGTCAAGCACGCGCTGGACCGGGGGGTGGCGCTGATCGGGCTGCTCGCGATGGCACCGGTGATGGGGGTGATCGCGCTGTTCGTGCGGTTCTCGTCTCCGGGGCCGATCCTTTTCCGTCAGCAGCGGATGGGCCGGGACGGCCGTGAGTTCACGATGCTCAAGTTCCGCACGATGCGAGGGAGCCCCTCGGCCAACGGCGAGGCGGACGCCGGTTGGGCGGCCCAGATCCGCGGCACCTCGGCTCACAGCGTCCCCGACGCGCTCGACCGCACGACCCCGGTGGGGCGTGTACTGCGGGCGACCTCGCTCGATGAGCTGCCGCAGCTGATCAACGTGCTGCGCGGCGAGATGTCGCTCGTGGGGCCCCGTCCGGAGCGGTTGGGCTACGCCCGCGATTTCGAGCTGCTCGTCGACCGATACACCGATCGCCATCGTGTGAAGTCCGGGATCACCGGCTTGGCACAGGTGAACGGGCTGCGCGGAGAGACGTCGATCGCCCAGCGCGTCGAGTGGGATAACCACTACATCCAGAATTGGTCGCTGGGGCTCGACTTCCGGATCATCGCGCTTACGATCGCCGAGATCCTTCGCTTCCGAGGCTAGGCGGCTGCGCGCCGGCGGTCGCGAACCGCCCGCTGGGGAGCTTCTGTCGTCGATGGTTGCGCGCCAATCGGACCAGCTGGGCCCCGCGCGCGATCAGCGGCGCGGGATCGCGCGCCTGGAAGTAGGCGTGCGTGACCTCGCGATGTGGCCGCAGGACGCTCGCCGCGGCCCGTATCCGGCCGTGTCGAAGCTGCCACAGGCAGTGTCTGAAGTCGGCGTCCTCCCAGCGGTAGCGGATCCCCGCGCGCGCGCTCGAGCTGCCGGGCTCGTCTCCCAGCGCCCAGCTGCACCACAGTGCCGAGAGGGGGACTCCCGCGGCCGCGGCGAGGGTCATCGAACCGTAGGCCCTGGGGTTGAAATCGATCGCCGCCAGGCTGCCGTCCGGCTGCTCGATCAGCTCGAGCTCGAACAGCCCCACCCAGCCGATTCGGGCCGCGAGCGCCTCCACCCGTTCGGCGAGGCCGACGGGCGGAACGATCGTCTCCGAGAAGCACACGTTGCCCGCTTCCGGAGGCCAGGTCCGGAGATAGCGCGACACGACGAACGCCAGCAACCCGTCGTCGGTGACGACGCCGCCGAATGAGATCACGGGGCCCGTCGCGCAGCGCTGCACGATGCAGGTCCCGAACTCCCCGGCGGCGTCGGTGACCGTGGGCGGGTCGTGCGCGAGCACGCTCGCGAAGCGCTGCATTCCCCCGTCGATCTCGCGGACGATCCGTGACGGCTTGACGAGCACCGGGTAGCCGAACGAAAGCGCCGCGTCCAGCGCATCCTCGGGTCGCTCGCACACTCGCGCGTCGGGAGAAGCGAGCTCCACATCCGCGGCCTCCTGCGCGAGCACCTTCCTGTCGAGCGCGCGCTCGACGATCTCGTGCGGGGGCAGGCCCAAGTCCACGTGCGGAGCGAGCCGGTGGCGTTCGGAGGAGACGGTCAGCAGGGAGATGTCGGTGCCGGGCACGAGCAGGTCGTAGTGCCGTTCGCTCACGATCGCTTCGAGCTTCGCGATGAAGTCGCCGACCGACACCCGGGGGTCGGGCGCCGGCCGGTGCTCGACCGCCGCGCGGGACCACATTCCTGGCGCGATCCCCGTGTCGGCGACCGCGGTGACCTCGAACCCGGCCTGGCCCAGGCACCTGATCGCGGCGAGCATCGAGCGCTCCTGCGCGTCGGTCGCGAGCACGCGACGGGGCATCACATCAGGCGGGCGAGCTCGCCGGAATCGGCGCAGGCGCAATGCTGCCCTCTCGCAGAGACGGCGCGTCGACCCCTCCGGCGTCTGCCGCACGCCGGTCCGGGGCGGGCGCGAAACCGAGCACTCGCGCGATCGCGGCGAGGGGCGGGCCGTATCGGACCGCCCCCCGGAAGCTGCCCACTCCGTAGGCGACATGCATGACCGCGAGCACCGCTGGGACGAGCGCTGCCTCCTCGAGCCGGTCGGTGTCGCGCGTGGCCCGTGCCCCGGCGCCGGCCAGCGCTGCCAGGTATACACCCACCCCGGCGCGCGCAGCGCGTCGCACCAACCCGAAGCCGCCGACCGCCGCCGCGAGCGTCACCACGATCCCGGGCGCCAGTAGGTGTGAACGGCGCATCGTGTGGGGATGTCGGACGGCCGTCTTCTCCCGGTACTCGCCGTACTGGAGATATTGGCGGCCCAGCGACGGCAGCGAGTCTCGGGCTACGTACTCGGCTGCCATTGCCGGGATGCAGATCAGGCGCTCGCCGCGGCCCAGGAAGCGTCCTGCCATCTCCGAATCCTGATTGCGCAGCCACTGCTCATCCCAGCCTCCATACTCGAGCAGGGTCTCGCGCTCCCAGACGCCGGCGAACACGCCCGAGTCGAGCTCGTACTCCTGGCCGGCCGCGTCACGCGCCGCCGCCCACTTGCGTGAGCCGCCGCGGCCCAGTGGCGTCCTGAGCGCGAGCGCCACGGCGCGGGAGACCCGGCCGCGACCGACCGCGATCGGCGGGCCACTCACCCAGCGGGTGTCGGCCCCGGCGAGCCGCTGCACGCCGAGCGCGAGATAGTCGTCCGGATACTGGGTGTGCGCGTCCATCCGCGCCACCCACCGCCCGCGAGCGTGGCGCAAGCCCACGTTCAGACCACTCGAGGTGATCCGGCGAGGGTTCTCCAGCACGCGGATGCGCGGATCCTCGTGCGCGAGCCTCGCGAGGATCTCGCGGGTGCGGTCGCGCGAGCCGCCATCGATCACCAGGAACTCCAGCTGGCCGTCGAACCGCTGCTTGCGCATCGCCCCGACGCTGGCGACGATGTGCGCCTCCTCGTTGAGGACGGGCATCAGGACCGAGCAGTCGACGCGTCCGTGCTCGCCGATCTGTTCATCAGCCACGTGGAATCCGTTCGTTTATCCGATGCAATGTCGAGCGCTCCGTGCCTGAACGCCGGTAGGACGTGCAATAGTATCGGCGAATGGGTGCCTTGGTCAGGGATGCAGGTGCTGCTCGAGCGCGTGCCGAAGTAGCTGGATTCAGGCGGTATTACCAGGTTCTGCTCGAGCACTTTTGGCTCGTGGTCGCGTGCGTGGTGATCGCGACCGCGGTTGCCGCCGCCTACGTCAAGCTGGCTCCGCGCAGGTATAGCGCGCAAGCGCAGATGCTCATCTCGCCGATCTCGAGCACCGATACGACTCTGTTCAGCCTGCCCGTGCTGCACTCATCGAGCGATCCGACGCGCGACGTGCTCACCGCGGCGAGTCTGATCACCACACCCCAGGTGGCCGACGCTGTGGTCCGAGATCTGCAGCTGCGCGAGTCGCCCGGCGCGTTGCTGGCGAGCGTTCAGGCGACCCCGCTCAATCAGAGCAACCTGGTCTCGATCTCCGCCGATGCCTCCTCGGCATCGCAGGCGCAGGCGATCGCCAACGACTTCGCCAACGAGGTGATCTCGACGCGCTCCGCCGCCCTGCACGCCGCGGTCGCGGTGATGCTTCCCGGGATCCGGACGCAGGTGGCCGCACTCCCGCCGGCGGAGCGCAGCGGCCCGGGCACCTTGGGCGACGAGCTAAGTCAGCTCGAGCAGCTGCAGACCAGCAAGGACCCCACGATCACGCTCGCCGCTCCGGCCAGCCTGCCCACCGGGCCCTACACCCCGCAGACCAAGCTGTCGCTGGCGGCAGGCCTGTTCGGTGGGCTGATCTTGGGCATCGGCGCCGCGTTTGGCTTTCACGCGCTCGACCCGCGGCTCCGTCGTGAGGAACAGCTCAGAGAGCTGTTCGACCTTCCGATCCTGGCCAGGATCCCTCGCGAGCGCATGCGCCGGCGAGATCGTCCGATGCTTCCGCGGGAGATGTCGTTCGCCGCCCACGAGGGCTACCGAACGCTGCGAACGATGCTCACCTCACGCGCGGCAGGAGAGCCGCGCGCCTATCTGGTCACCGGATCATCGCCCGCGGAGGGCAAGACGACTTCCGCCGTCAGCCTCGCGGCTTCGCTCGCCCAGGGTGGCGCGCGCGTTGTCCTAATCGAGGCCGACCTGCGCCGCCCGACGATCGCCTCAACGCTCGGCCTCGAGCTTGACTACGGCACCGAGCACGTCGTCACCGGTGAGGTCGAGCTTGCCGAGGCGCTGACCGTCGTGAAGTTCGAAGGCGTGCCTGTCCGGGTCCTCGCGGTCCACAAAGCGGGCATGCAACTGGCGGACCGGCTGTCGTTCGCAGCCGCGCAGCGACTGATCAGAGAGGCGATGGAGCTCGCCGACTTCGTCGTGATCGACTCCCCGCCCCTGACCGCCGTGATCGACGCGCTGCCGCTGGCGCAGCTCGCCGACGAAGTGCTGATCGTGGCGAGGCTCGGCAGCTCGAAGCTGAGCAAGCTCAGCGAGCTGCACGAGCTACTGATGGAACAAGGGAGCTACGCGAGCGGCCTCGTGCTGATCGGCGAGTCTCCCATGCGTCGCGTGCCCTACTACTACAGCGATGAGGAGTCCCAAGGGCTGCGGGCTCGGCGCGGGGGCGAAGCGCGCCGCCGGGAGCCAGTTCGCCAAGTGCGCGAATGAGTTGACCAGCCCATCGCCCTGAACCTCAGGAGCCGGCGCGTGAAAGGATCCTCAATGCGCCTCCGCGTACTGTTCATGATCGATCACGCCGGTGCCCTCGGGGGCGCCGAGCGATTCGTGACCGGTCTGGCGCTGCACGTCCCGCCCGACCGGATCGAGCCGTGGGTGTGCTCGACGCGCTGCGGCGAGCCGCACGCGGTGGTAGCGCTGCGGGAGGCGGGAATCCCGCACCTCAACCTCGGAAGAAGCTCGAAATTGCATGTTCACCGGCTGTCGAAGCTGGTCGCGGTGATGCGCCGGGAGCGATTCGACGTCGTGCACGCGCACAAGTTCGGCTCCAATTTGTGGGGCAGCACGATCGGGCGAGCCTGCGGGGTCCCCGTGATCATCGCCCACGAGCACAACTGGTCCTACACCGGCGACCGGCTGCGGGCGTTCCTCGACGGCCAGGTGATCGGTCGGCTCGCGACCCGCTTCATCGCCGTCTCTGAAGCCAACCGCCGGCGGATGGTCGAGCTGGAGGGTGTCCCGGCTGACAAGATCATCGTGCTCCCAACCGCTTACATCCCCCACTCCGCGCCGGCCAACGGGGACATCCGCGCGGAGCTGGGCCTCGCCTCGGACGCCCCGCTCGTGGGGGTGGCGGCGGGGCTGCGAACCGAGAAGGCGCTCGAGGTGATGCTCGAGGCTCACTCCCTGCTCGGCGGGCCTGGCCGGGAGGCCCACCTGGTGATCGCCGGCGACGGGCCCTGCCAGGCGGATTTGCAACGCCAGGCCCGCGGGCTCGGGATCCGTGAGCGGGTGCACTTCCTCGGCGAGCGCCGCGACGTCGACTCGATCCTGCGCTCGGTGGACGTGGGAGCGATGTCCTCCGATTGGGAGGGGATGCCGCTGTTCGTGTTCGAATGCATGGCAACCGATACGCCGCTGGTGGCCACCGCCGTCGGCGGGCTCACCGACATCGTTCAGAACGGTACGACCGGCCTGCTGGTCCCCCCTCGCGACCCGCAGGCGCTCGCGAGCGCACTCACGAGCCTGCTGGCTGACCGCTCGCTTGCCAGGCGGATCGCGGCCGCCGCGTCCGCCCGTCTGGACCAGTTCACGATCGAGTCCGTCGCGGCGCGGTTCACCGACCTCTACGAGCAGCTGAGCGCGCAGGCCGGTGTGCGTTGACCGACGTTCTGGTCCTCTGCTACCACGCGGTGAGCCCGAGCTGGTCAGCCCCGCTGTCGGTGACTCCCGACGAGTTCGAGCGCCAGCTCTCGTTCCTCGCTCGGCGTGGCTGGCGAGCGACCAAGTTCACCGAGGCGCTGTTCAGTCCCCCGGCTCCGCGGACACTTGCGATCACGTTCGACGACGCCTTTCAATCGGTGCGTCAGCTGGCGTATCCGGCACTGCGCGCGTTGGGCTGGCCGGCGACGGTCTTCGCCCCAACGGAATTCATGGGGGCGCGGGCCCCGCTGAGGTGGCCGGGGATCGACCAGTGGCAAGGCACCGCTGACGAACACGAGCTGATCAGCATGAACTGGGAGGACCTCGCCGAGCTCGCGGAGGCGGGGTGGGAGATCGGCTCACACACCTGCACCCATCCGCTGCTGACGGCGGTCGATGACGCGCGCCTGCGGGAAGAGCTACAGCGCTCGCGGCAGGAGTGCACGGAGCGCCTCGGAGCGCCGTGCGAGTCGATCGCATACCCCTACGGAGTAGTCGACGAGCGCGTCGCCGCCCGCGCCGGCGAGGCCGGCTATCGGGCCGCCGGGACCTTGATCAGCAGCCTGCGCCCGCTCGGACCCCTCCGCTGGCCGCGAGTGGGCATCTACCACGTCGATGACTACCGTCGCTTCCGTCTCAAGATGACTCCGGTGATGCGCCACCTACGCGCTTCGTCGCTGTGGCCGACTCGCGAATAGGCGGCGACGGACCCGCCGACCGGCCCTCGTCGCTTCGTCGCGCCACCGTCCGGGGCGCGCGGCTCGCACTCGCCGGCTACGTGGTCAGCCGGGGGATTCTGTTCTTCGTCTACGTGGTGCTGGCGCGGCTGATCACGCCGGCTGACTTCGGTAGATACGCGGCGGCTTCGGTGGTCGTAGGCGTTGGTGTCCTGTTCGCCGAGTCGGGCATGATGTCGGCGCTGATCCAGCGTCGCGACCGGCTCGAGGAGGCGGCAAGCACCGCATTCTTCTCGTTGCTGATCGGCGGCGTGCTGCTATCGCTGGCGGCGCTCGCGCTGGCCCCGGTGCTGGGGGCGTTCTTCCAAACCCAGCACGTCACCCCGCTTGCGGCCGTGCTGGCTCCCGGGATGCTGTTGCGCTCGCTGACCGTCGTTCCGGACGCCCTGCTGCAGCGGCGCTTCTCGTTCGCCCGGCGAGTGGCGGTCGATCCGCTGGGGGCGATCGGGTTCGCGGTGGCATCGATCGTCGCGTGCGCGAACGGCGCCGGCGCCTGGGGACTGGTGGCCGGCTCGTACGCGTCTCTGATCATCATGGTGATCTCGGGGTGGTGGTTCGCGCGCTTCCGGCCACGACTCCGGCTCGCCTCGGTGAAGATGTGGCGCGAGCTGGCGTCTTTCGCCAGACACGTGCTCGGCTCGGAGATCCTCGCTCGCGGCGCACAGCAGATCGACACGGTGATGATCGGGAGGGTCAGCGGCGCGGCGCCGTTGGGTCAGTACCGCAACGGGTTGCGCCTCGCGCAGCAGCCGTCCGATGCGTACGTGAGCGTAATCGCCTACGTCCTGCTGCCGGCCCTCGCTCGGCTCGCCGACGACGCCGAGCGCCTGCACGCCGTCGCGAAGCGCATCTTCGGGCTGGTGTCCGCCAGCTCGATCCCGGTGAGCCTCGCATTCCTGCCGCTCGGCGAGCCGGCCGCCGTGCTGCTGCTCGGTCCGCAGTGGCGGCCCGCCGGCCATGCGATTTCCGCCCTGTGTGGACTGACCGCGGCAACGACGGTGATTTCGTTTAGCTCCGAGGTGTTCAAGGCGGTCGGCAAACCGAAGATCCTGGTCCACCTGTACACGCTGAACCTGGCGGTGCTGGTGGTGGTGATTCCCACGGCGGCGCTGACGCTCGGGTTCGTCGGCGTGGCCGCGGCGATCTCCGTGAGCCAGGTCGTGACCGCCGCCTTCGCGCTGCGCCGGGTCGCACCGCTGATCGCGATGAGCTGGCGGGAGATGCTCACCGAGACCACAGGGCCGCTACTCGCCGGCGTGCAGATGGTGATCGCGATGTTCGTGCTGAGCGCTGCCGTCAAGCCCCTCCATCATTCCGCGCCGCTCGAGTGGGCGTGGACCGTGGTAGAGGCGCTGGCGGGCGCGTTCGTGTACGGAGCCGTGCTGTTGCTGGTAGACCGCTCGCGGCGCCAATCCGTGTTCGAGCTCGTGGCCCGGCGCCGCGCTCAGCGCAAGTCGCTGGTCGGGGTCGGCTGAGCTCAGACCGCCGTCAGGTCGGAGAACGCGGATGCCACCTCCGGCGGCGCCACGTCGTACCAGCGCTCGCCGAACCCGGCCCACGTACGCACCCTGCCCAGCGCGTGGCGTCCTGCGCGCAGCACGGCGCCCGTCCTCGCCCGTCCCGCGTGGATCGCGAGCTCGCGCGCGAGCTCGCGGCGCCGGGCCACGAGCAGCTCACGGTGGGCCGCGGTCGGCATGTCCTCGAGCCGCAACCCGGCGTAGATCCCCGCGAGGCCGCGATCCGTGCGCTCCTGGTCTCTGGAGACCTGACCCGCATGCGAGCGGTAGAGCGCCTGCTGTCCGGGGACCCATACCGGGCAATAGCCGGCGATCACGATCTTCAGCCACAGCTCATAGTCCTCGGCGCCCCCGGTTCGCTGTGCGTCGAACCCGCCGACCTCCTCGAACACGTGCTTGGGCACGGTGGTCGAGACATAGATGAAGTTGCGCTTCAGCAGCTCGAGCAGGAACCCCGGTGCGTCCCGCGGAGGGGGAATCGGGGGGCGCATCCGTTGCGTGACCGTGCGCTGGCGGATCTTGCCGGTGAGCGGGTCGAAGGCGTAGGCATCGGTGTAAGCGAAGCCGGGCCGGTCGGCCTCCGCGAGCGCCCGCGCGACGAGCTCGACGTACCGCGGCAGTAACAGGTCGTCGCTGTCGAGAAACACGACGTATTTGCCGCGGGCCGTGGCAATCCCGTTGTTGCGCGCGGCGGACTGGCCTCGATTCGGCTGCGCGAGGAGGCGAACCGAGGGGTCTTCGATCGCCGCCACCACCGCCGCCGTCTCGTCTGTGGAGCCATCGTCGACGACGATCACTTCGAGATCGGCCCGTGTCTGCGTCAGCGCGGAGCGCACCGCCGAGGTGATGGTCGAGGCTGCGTTGTACGCCGGGATCACAACGGAGAACAACGGCGGACCGGTGCCCGGCTCGGGATTGTTGGGCGGAGCCACCGAGATGACAGGATAGGCGCGGCTTCTGATGCGACTGGGCGTCTACACCGATTATGTCTACCGACGGATCGACGGGGTGATCCACGCCGAGCGCGCGTTTGCGCTGTTCCTCGCCGCGCTCGCGCCGCACTTCGAGCAGCTGACGTTGATCGGGCGGCTCGCCCCCGACGGCGAAGCGCGCTATCCGCTGGCGGGCGAGCTCGAGCTCGCGCCGCTCCAGTACTACACGAGCCTCGCCAACCCGCTCGCGGCGTTGCGCTCGCTCGTGAGCTCGCTGGGGCAGATGTGGCGTGCGCTGGAGCAGGTGGACACCGTCTGGGTACTCGGTCCCTACCCGCACGCGATCGCGCTCGTGCTGCTCGCGCGGGCGCGTCGCCGCGCCGTCGTGCTGGGCGTGCGGCAGGACTGGCCGCGGTACGTCAGGGCCCGCCGTCCGGGGCGCCGATGGTTGCACTGGGCCGCGGACGTGATGGAGTGGATCTGGTCCTCGCTGGCGCGCGGCTTGCCGGTCGTGGCGGTC
>JAFAZB010000034.1 GCA_019240015.1 Solirubrobacterales bacterium | reverse complement strand
GTCGGCGCCTCGTACCGGCGCCGTGCGCTCCAGTCCGGCCCCGGTCAGCGCTCGGGCCACCGTTGCCTCGGCGTCCTCGCCCGGACCGTAGGCGGGGTGGTACTCGAGCACGATCGCCCCGACCCCGGCCTCGCGGAACCGGGGGTCGCCCAGGATCTCCCATTCGCCACCCTCGATATCGAGCTTGATCAGGTCGGCGTCGCCGAGCAGCGGCAGCACGTCGCGGCACTGCACCAGGAGGCCCTCGGCGCCGAGCAGCGCCGTGCCGCGGAGGAACGGGAACACGCCGCCGAGGCGCCGCTGCAGCTCCTGGAGGTAAGGATCCGGGCTATGCGCAACCCGGGAGAGATGAAAGCTCGAGCAGAACTCGGCCGTTCCGTCGCTGGTTGCGCCGGCCGCCTCGATCACCTGCCAGCGATCACCGAACGCGTTCGCCGCGACGCACCGGCGGAGGATTCGGGCGTTGTCAGGGTCGGGCTCGAACGAGGTGATCCTGCAGTCCGGGAACAGCCCGAGGATGAAAAGCCCGAAGTAGCCCGCGTGGCCGCCGAGATCCAGGATCCTGAGCGGACGCGGAAGCGAAGCCAGCGCGCCGGCGAGCGCCCTGGGAGGCTCGTAAGCCCGGAAGCGGAACACCTCCTCGAGGCCCCACATGTCCAGCAGCGGGTGCCGGACCAGCGCGAGCAGCCCCGACCCGCGTAGCCGATATTGACCCACCGTCGGGGTGTCGCGCAGCTCATTGACGACGAACCGGGCCCGCTCACGCACGCACCGCGCTGCGCCCAGCGTCCGCCGGATTCGTTCGGGATGCAGCCGCCTGCTCCGTGAGACCAAGGGCGGCGAGTCTAGGTCGTGAGGCTGGCGAGGAGCCGACAGCGAGCCCTCGCGGCGCCTCTGGGTGATGCGCCCCCGCCGGCGAAACTAGAGTTGCCGGCGTGTCGAGCCAGCGCATGAGAGAGTTCTGGGACAAGCGCGCGGCCGAGGACCCGTTCTACTTCGTCGACAACCGACAGCGCTACCGGCATCCCGACCAGGCGCTGTTCTTCTCACGCGGGAAGCATGAGCTCGACGAGCTGCTCGGCGCCGTGGGAGCACGCCTGCAAGCGGTCGACGACGTGGTGGAGCTCGGCTGCGGGGTCGGACGGATGACGCGGCTGCTGGCGCGGCGCGCGCGCACCGTACGAGCGCTCGACGTCTCGCCCCGGATGCTGGCGCTGGCGCGCACCCATGCTGGGCTTGAGAACGTCGAGTACCTGCTCGGCGACGGCGTCTCGCTGACCGGGATCGCCGACGCGAGCGCCGACGCCTGTATCTCGCACGTGGTCTTCCAGCACATCCCCGATCCACGGATCACGCTCGGGTACGTGCGGGAGATCGGACGCGTGCTCCGCCAGGGCGGGTGGGCGGCATTTCAGGTCTCCAACGATCGCGGGCTCCACCGCCGGCGAACCGGGGTCGAGGGCCTGGGGATCCGGGCGCGGGCGATGCTCGGCCGCGGGCCCCGCGGCCAGGCCGACCCGTGCTGGCTGGGTTCCTCGGTCGAGCTCGGCGAGCTGCGCGCCGCCGCCGGCGACGGCGGGATGGAGGTCGAGCGCACCGCGGGCGAGGGGACCCAGTTCTGCTACGTGCTCACCCGGCGGGTGCGCTAGGGGCGAGGCCGGGCACGCTCGCCGAGCCGCGCCAATCGACACAAATCGGGCACTGGTCCTTCGTGCGGGAAGGGTGGCTGCACCTGGTGCGATCCGGTGATCGCTAGCGGAACCACCCTTGAAAATGGCCGGGGGTGGGTGCGATTTGGTGCGATCTTCGCTCGCGCGAGCGATCGGGCGCCCGCCGGGCGCGCTAGATCACGGGACGGGCCAGCAGGGCGGCGTGGGGCACGCCGTCGCCGCCCGCCAGCAGCTGCCGGGCCAGGCGCAGCGCCAGCGGCCCGGCGCCGCGCCCCCGGGGAGGATGGCCGGCCCCGAACGGCTCCGAGAACGGTCCCATCTGCTCGATCACCTCAAAGCCCGCCACCGCGACGACCCGCGCGTGGCCTGCCGCGTTGGGCACCCACCACTGCCCGAGGCGGGGGTCGAGCCGCAGCTCGGCCACCGCCCGTTTGCGCAACGCGATGCTGAGGCCCAAGGAGACCTCCTCGATCGACATGAACCGCCCGGTGCACACCGACCGGATCGCCTCCAGTGCCCTGACCGGGTCCCTCAGGTGCAGCATCAGGTTGCCGCACACGACCACGTCGAACGTGCCGACCCGGTCCGGGGAAAGGTCGTAGACGCTCAGGATCCGCTTCTCGACGCGCGAGCCCAGGACCTCCCGCGCGACCTCGAATCCGAGCCCCTTCTCTCCCGCGAGCTGCCTCAGCGCAGCCTCCGCTTGGCTCCGGCCCGGTGCGGGCAGATCCCAGTCTTCATGGCGCGCAATGTCGGTCGCGACCACCTCCCGTGCGCCGCGGCGCTCGAGTTCGAACGCATAGAACCCGTCGTAGGTGCCGACGTCGAGACACCGCTTGCCCCTGACCTCGGGCCACGGGAGACGTCTCACGACGCCCCGCAGGTCAAACCAGCCGGGAGTGACAACGCCACCCGGCAGCTCCAGCGTGTGGTACCACAGCGCGACGTCGTCGACCGATTGACGACCGGCGGGCGGCGCGGAACCGGGCATCCGCGCCGACGATATCAACGCACTTCGTAGACGGTGGCGGCTTGGTCGCTGAACACTGGGCGCGCGAGCGTCGCCAGCGACGGGTTGGCCGGGCCATGGCCGCGGTCGACGAGCAGATAGCGGACGCCGTAGCGGCGCTTCATCACCGCGAGCGCCCGCCGGTCGCCGAGGGCGAACAGCCGGTCGTTGAGCGCCAGCCGGTAGGGGAATGGGGTGGGGAAGGGACTTCGCCGGCCGGCGGCCGCGATCGTGTCCTCCCACCCCTCGAGAAATACCCGCCGCTCGCCGAACGCCGAGTAGTAGTAATAGTCGGGAGACCTGCGCCGCGGGTCCGAGTACTGGTTGTTGACCGCCAGCACGGCCCACGGCGCGGTGTGGCGGCGAATCCATGTGAGCGCACGCTGCAGGCCTGGCGTCAAGCCGTGCGCCACGCCGGAATCGCGTACGTACAGCGTGGCGCTGGAGCGCAGCCGGGACACGATCGCGTCGCCGACGTGGAGTGGCGTGTCGAGCACGCCCACCAGCACCACCGACGCGATCGCGATCGCACGCAGCGAGTGGCGCTTGGCTCCGATCCGGACCGCGGCGAGCCAAAGGCCGACCGCCACCGCCGCGGGGAGCAAGATCCACAGCGCGTACAGCGGCCCGATCGCCGGACGCGTGGCTAGCTCGTAGGGCACGATCGCAGCGGCGATCAGCACGCCGAGCCAGCCGGAGCCGAGCACGGCCAGCGCGCCTGGGCTCCCGACGCGCTCGGGATCGGTGCGATCCCAGACCGCGGCAAGCCCCCAGGCGGACAGGATGCAGCCGGCCGCGAGGCCGTAGTAGGTGAAGAAGTTCTGGCTGGCGCCCTTGTGGGTCAGCAGCAGGAACGGTACGAACGACGAGACCAGCAGCTTGGTCAGCAAGCTCGCCGCGGCGGTGTGGCGGATCCGCGCGGTTCGCAACGCGGCCGGGACCCCGGCCAGCGTCGCACCGCAGAAGCCGATCAGTCCCACGATCGTGCCGCCGAGCCAGAACAACGGCTGACCGATCGATCCCGCGAGCCGCGCCTCGCCGTACTGGATCGCCG
>JAFAZB010000358.1 GCA_019240015.1 Solirubrobacterales bacterium | reverse complement strand
CGGCAACGCCGACGAGCTGGAGCTGGAGCGGCTGATCGTGCCCGCCGATCTATCCTCGGCGGCGTTCCTGATCGCGGCCGGAGTGCTGGTCGCGGGGTCCCGCCTGGTGCTCGAGGGGGTCGGCGTGAACTGGACCCGGTGCGGGTTCCTGAGGATCCTGGAGCGGATGGGAGCGATCGTGCTGGCCGACCTCGAGCCGGAGGGGACGTTCGGCTCCGAGGAGCCGGTCGCCGACCTCGACGTCAGCAACGCGCCGATCGAGGCAACCACGGTCGAGCCGCACGAGGTGCCGCTGGCGATCGACGAGCTGCCGCTGATCGCGCTGCTGGGCTGCTTTGCGGAGGGCGAGACGGTGGTCCGGGGAGCCGGCGAGCTGCGGATCAAGGAGTCAGACCGGATCGACACGGTGGTCACCGGCCTGCGTGGGCTGGGCGCAGAGATCGAGGCACTCGCGGACGGCTTCGCGGTGCGCGGGACCGGCAGCTTGCGCGGCGGCCGGCTGGAGTCGTTCGGCGATCACCGCCTGGCGCTGCTCGGGGCGGTTGCGGGCCTCGCGTCCGAGCAGGGAGTCGAGGTGGTGGGGATGGAGGCGGCCGATGTCTCCTATCCGGGCTTCGCGCAGCAGATCGCCGAGCTGGCGGCGTGAGTCCAGGCACCGGCGGGGCCGGCCGATGGTGATCGCGATCGATGGTCCGGCAGGCGCCGGGAAGTCGAGCGTCGCACGCGGCGTGGCGTCCGCGCTCGGCTTCAAGTACCTCGATTCCGGGGCCATGTATCGCTCCGTCGCGCTGGCCGCGCTGGAGCAGCGGCGCACGCCGGCGGAGGTCGCGCCAGGGCTGCGGATCGAGCTAGCGGAGCGCGTGCTGCTCGACGGCCGCGACGTGTCGGGCGCGATCCGCGCGCCCGCGGTGTCCGAGGCGGCCTCCCGGGCCGCGGCCGATCCGACCGTGCGCGAGGCGATGGTCGCCGAGCAGCGGCGGCTCCTATCTCAGGGCGATTGGGTCGCCGAGGGCCGCGACATCGGCACGGTCGTGGCGCCGGGGGCGGAGCTCAAGCTGTTCCTGAGCGCCAGCGCCGCGGAGCGCGCGCGCCGCCGCGCGGCCGAGCTCGGCGTCTCGCAGGCCACGGTGCTCGCCGAGCAGGCGATCCGTGACGCGCGGGACCGCGGCCGAGCGCATTCGCCGTTGCGCCCGGCGCCGGGGGCGGTCGTGCTCGACACCACCGAGCTGGCGCTGGAGACGGTCGTGGAGCGGATCGTCGCGATGGCGGAGAAGCTGCGGCGCTAGCTGACCTGCCCGGGGACGTTGTGAGCGTCTGAAGAAGACGTCCGGGCCCGTCCTGAGAGTTGTGGACCTGCCAAGGAGCCACAACGAAGGAGGGCCCGGATGGGTCAGCACGCTAGAGGACGTCTCGGACCGGCTGGTCGTCGCGAGTTGGTCAGTTTGATGCTCGTCGTCGGTGTGAGCGAGAGGGAGGCGGCCGCCTCCCTCTCGGTCGCGCCGGGGACGGCGCATAAGTGGAAGGCCCGGTACCTGGGCGCCTCGGAGGCTGAGCGAGCCTCGGGCGTGTGGGCGCTGGATCGTTCCAGCCGGCCTCATCGCTCTCCTCGCCGTACCTCGGCTGAGGTGGAGGCTCGGGTCTGTGAGGCGCGTGAGCGCACGGGCTGGGGGCCGCGGCTGATCGCTGGCGAGACCGGGGTGGCGCATTCCACCGTGCACGCGATTCTGCGCCGCCACGGCCGCTCGCGCATCCCCCGGGCCCCGAAGGCAAAGTTCGTGCGCTACGAGTGGCCGTGCCCTGGCGATCTGCTGCACATGGACGTCAAGCGCTACCCCAGGTTCCGGCGTCCCGGGCACGCCGCCACCGGCGATCGACGCGTCACCTTTAAGAACAAGATCAACCGGCTGGGGCATGACTACTTCCACGCGGTCGTCGACGATCACTCGCGCCTGGCCTACGGCGAGCTCCTCGCCGACGAGAAAGCCGACACCGTCACCGGCTTCCTCGAGCGCGCGCTCGCCTGGTTCGCCGAGCGCGAGATCACCCCTCGACGGCTGATGACCGACGGCGCCTGGTCGTACACCCGCAACCGCACCCTGCGCGAGCTGCTCACCCAGCACGAAATCCGCCACATCGTCACTCCGGCCTACACGCCACGCTGGAACGGCAAGGTTGAACGCTTTCACCAGACCATGGAACGCGAGTGGGCAAAGGGCGTCCGCTACCGCAACAGCACCGCCCGCAACCGAGCCCTGCCACACTGGCTGCGCTACTACAACGAGCGCAGACCCCACAGCTCGCTCAGCGGCCAGCCACCCATCAGCCGCGCTCGCAACCTCTCAGGGCAGGACAGCTAGCCGCTCCCGAGCCAGTCGGCGATCAGCCTTCCAAGCTCCGGGCCAGCGTCTTCCTGGAGGAAGTGGCTGGCGTCGGCGATCACGTGGTCGATCTCCGCGCCCAGCGCCGCCGCGAACCGCTGCCCGGTACTCAGCGGCAGCACGGGGTCCGAGTCGGCCCACAGGAACAGCTTCGGTCGCTCGTCGGAGCGCATCGCCTCGAGCACGCGCTGGCCCGCCACCGCCCCGGGCATCTCCGGCGAGGTGGGGAGGATCAACGGGAACGCCCGCGCTCCGGCCTTGGAAGCAGGGCTCGGAAAGGGAGCGTCGTAGCCGCCGATCACCCGATCGCCGGGATCGCGCTTGCAGGCTCCGCGGACCAGGAAGCCGACCGGCAGGTCCTCGGTGCGGGCGACGAAGTCGCGAAACGCCAGCCACGCGTCGTTCATCGGCTGGCGACCCGTGAACAGGCCCGTGTCGAGCACCACGATCCGCTCGATCCGCTCGCGGTGCTCGACCGCCAGCCGCAGGCCGATCGGCCCGCCCCAGTCGTGCACCACAACGGTGGCGCCGTGAACGTCGAGCGACTCGATCAACGCCCCGAGCGTCTCGGTGTGGCGGTCGTAGCTGTACCACTCGAGCTCGGCGGGCTTGTCCGAGCGACCGAAGCCGGGTAGGTCGGGCGCGATGCAGCGGTAGCCCGCGTCGCGAATCGGGGGGATCAGCTTGCGCCACAGGAACGACCAGGTCGGCTCGCCGTGGAAGAAGATCACCGGCTCACCGTCACCCTCGTCGAGATGAGCGAGCCGCAGCCCGCCGAGCTCGCGGTAGTGGGGCTCGAACGGAAAGTCGGGCAGGTCCGCAAACGCCTCCTCGGGAGTGCGGATCGCCTGGACCACGGGGAGACCCTACAGCGGCCTATCGTGCCAGGCGTGGCACCATCCCTCGCAGGCGGATCGCAGCCCCCGGCCGCGCGGGCTCCGGGCAGCCCCCCGGCCGCGCGGACCGCACTGAATCGCAACCTGCCCCGCCGGTAGTGAGGGGTGGTTACGCTGGCGTTCACATGGTCGCGCTGGCCGGAACCACCCCCACCGCTGGGCGCACCAGGGTGCATGTTTTTGTGGTCGGCGGGCCCCGCCTCCGCCACCCGGCGCTCCCTATCGTGCCAGGTGTGCGGACCGGCGGCTACCTCCCCTGTGACCTGTGCGGCGCCTCCGATCCAGTCCTGGTGCTGGAGAGCCCGCGGCTCGACGGGCCGCTGGTCCGCTGCCGCAACTGCCGGCTGCTCTATGTCGGCAGCAGGCGCCAAGACTTCAGCTTCGCTTCGGCTGACGCGGAGCGCTCCAGCGCCCTGGCCGACCGGGTCGCGGAGCTGGAGCTGGTTCGTCCCGAGGTCGAGGACGCGGAGCGGCCCTGGCGGCTGCGAGCCGACCGGCGTCGCCTCGCCCGCCTGCGCGGCCATGTGCCCGGCGGACGGCTGCTCGACGTGGGCTGCGCCACAGGCGTCTTCCTGGCGCTCGCCGGGGCGGAGTTCGAGGCCGAGGGAGTGGAGCCGGATCCCGGCACCAGCGAGCAGGCGCGAGCAAGCGGCAACCGGGTGATCACGGGGACACTCGAGACGCTCGCGGGGCGGTCTGAGCGCTACGACGCGGTGACGATGTTTCACGTCCTGGAGCACCTGCGCTCGCCGCGCGATGCGCTCCAGCTCGTGCGCGAGTTGCTGCGGCCGGGCGGCGTGGTGATGATCGAGACCCCGACGATCGACTGCGCCGCCTTCAAGCTGGCGCGCAGCCGCTGGCGCCAGCTGATTCCCGATCACTACTACTTCTTCTCCCGGGCCACGTTGGAGACGCTGCTCAGACGCTGCGATCTGATGCCGGTGGAGTGCGCCACCGTGCGCCGCGAGGTCAGCCTGCGATTCCTGGCCGACCGGCTGCGGCGGGCGGGGGTTCCGCTCGCGGGCCAGCTTCAGCGCCCCCTCCGTGCGCTCGGCCTCGCTGACCGGACCGCCACGGTTCGGCCCGGCGACGTGATGACGGTGATCGCGAGGCGCGCCGAGGGGGCGCCCGCCGGCCTCAGGGACCGTTGACGATCGCCCGCGAGGCGTCTGAGGCGGCCGTCACCTCGATCGTCAGCGGTTGCCGGGTCCAGGCGATCAGGTTGAGCGCCTGAAGGCGGTCCAGCATCGCCTGTAGGGCGACGGCCTGCGCGCGGCTGGCATAGCTGCGCTCGAGCTGGAAGGTGTACCCCGTCGCAGTCGGCGGGTCGCTGATCCCGAGCTGGTTCAGGTAACGCTGATCGGCGACCGTGCTTGAGACCGTCAGCGGGGCCTTGACGCCCGACAGGTCGCGTACCCTGGCTGCGAGCTCGATCAGCAGGTCGAGCGCGGCCGGCCGCAGCCCACGGTAGAGAGCGACCGGCGCGCCGACTTTGCCGGCCAGGGAGCCCATCCCCGAGTCATAGGCGAGGCCCAGCTGGGCCGCGTTGGAGGGCAGCGGCAGCACCGCCCGGCTCGCATACGCGGCCGCCAGCTCGCCGGGGTCGGCAAACGATGGCGTGCGATCTGGCGGGTGCAACACCGCTGCGGTCGAGTCGGCGGCGGTCTGGAGATCCGTCAGCCTCCCCAGCGCGCTCGGGTCGGAGCGGTACAGCCGCATGATCTGGATTGCTCCCAGCACCCGCCAGTAGTACAGCGAGGAGTCATCGCCGAATCCGGACAGCAGCTCGTAGGCGGAGCGGTTGCGGTCGGGCGCCGTGTCGAAGTACAGCTGCGCGTAGGGGACCGCGCGGCCGCCGTCGTAGTCATCGAGCACCTGTTGGAGGTTTCCGATCCCCATGTGATAAGAGACGACGGCCAGGTCCGGCCGGCCGAAGCGCTGCCTGGCGAGGCGCAGATAGCGCACGCCAGCGGCGAGCGCCTTGGCCGGATCGAAGCGGTCGTCGATTCTGGCTCGCTGGGCGAGCAGCCGCGCCACCAGCCCCGTCTCACCGAGTGCGTCGGCACGGTAGATCGCGGTGGTCAGGCGCCTGCTGGCGGCGAGGTCGATGTGCATCCCCAACAGCACCTGGCCGGTCTGGGCCAGGATCTGCGTCAACCCGGCCGCCGCCGAGGGATCCGAGCCGGCGATCACCTGCGGTCGGCCCGCACTCTCGACGAACACGAGCGCCTCGAGGGTGTTCGGGTCGACGCCACTCCCGGCGCTGGCGCGGTCGACGAGCTTTCGGAGCCCCGCCACGCGCGCGGCCGTCGCCTGCACGCCGCCGGGGCTCTTGGTGAACAACACATGCGCGCTGCCCGCGGTGGCGCGTGCTTCGAACTCTGCTTGGCGCGAGGGCTCGTACGCGAATGGGTCTCCGGCCCGCGCCGGTCGGCCAATCCCGGGAAGCGGCACCGGCGCCAACCCTCCCCCGGCGAGCGAGGAGATCAGCACGGCCGCGGCGCCCGCGACCGCAGCTCCGGCGAGTGCGAGCCTTACCGCCCGCGACCGCAGATACGGCCGCATCGGCGTACCGGGCGCTCCCAGCCGCTCACAACCTCGAGATCAGGCCGCGGCAACGTGCTCTCTGCGTAGCGTTCTGGAGATAGCTCGGGAACACCTTCCAGCCACGGGCGGTCGGATAGATGTTCACGACCGGATGCGGATTCAGGCGCTGGGAGTTGGGGTTGTAATACAGAATCCCGATCTTGATCCCCATGTACCAGGCGAGGATGCTCTGGTAGGCGATCGGGATGTTCGGCGTTCCGCAGGCGAGGATCCGCGAGGCGCCCAAGCGCGAGACGACGCCTGACAGGCGGTTGATCTCGACCGCTCGCGCGCGCTCGTGGGTGAGGTCGTGGCGCTCGATCCGTAGCCGGGAGCGCGCGGGCGGCAGCATCGTTCCCGCCAGCACCGCGAGCACGACGATCGCCCCCCAGTTGCCCGCCTGCGTCGAGACGCGCCCCAGTTGCGGCAACAGCCGCGAGCACGAACGGGCGATCGCGCCTGGAAGGTCGAGGATCACGCGTCCCACGAACAGCCCGGACAGCACGCACATCGCGCCGACCGGCTCGAACAGGTAGCGGGGCACCGCCGGCCAGCCGTGCAGCGCGAATCCTCCCTCGACCAGCACCCACAGTGCCGCGCCGGCCGCGAGGATCAGCGTGGGGCGCTGCCGGCGCCACGCGGCCAGGCCGATCGCGAACAGCGCGGCGAGCTGAACCGGGAGCTCGTGCAGGTCGAGGAAGCGATCCATCGTTCCGAAGAACTTGTTGTTGTGCAGCTCCCTGGGTGAGTTGAGCGCGTTGTTGCCGGCGATGAAGGCGCTCTTCGCGGTCAGCGCGGGGATCCCGAACCAGAACACCGGGATCAGCACGAGCCCGCCTCCGATCCAGCGACGGTAGGAGGGCTGCTCGCGCCACATCCACAGCGCGTAGAGGCCCAGGAACGGCCATGCCTCGGGGCGGCCCAGCGCGGCGAGCAGCCACAGCCAGAAAGCCCATCGCAACCTGCCCGACAGGTGGCAGTCGATCGCCCCCAGGCACAGGGAGACGATCATCGTGTCGGACTGAGCGCTGAGGATGAAGTGGGCGTAGTCCCTGATCCCGAGCAGCGCGAGCGCCGCGAACAACCCCGCCGCGTAGGCAGCGTAGCGGCGGGCGGGCGGCGCGCCGGTGAGCCGGAATGCGATCCGCCAGGCGAACACCACGCCGCTGAGCGAGATCGCCACCGAGGTGACCATCCACAGCCACAGCGCGTAGTGGCCGACCAGCGCATATGGCGCCGTGAACAGGTACGGCAGCGGCTTCCAAGAGGGAGCGCCGTTGGTATCGAGGTTGAAGTGCACCGTCAGATGGCCCCAGACGAGCCACCCGTACGGGTCGTAGCCGGGACGCGTGCGGGCCCAGAGGACCACGAGCGTCGAGACCGCGAGCAGCCCCAGCGCTCCCAGCACCCACCGGTACCGGTAGATCAGCTCTCCAGTGCTCCGGGCACGCGGCGGCTGCGATCGCTTCGGGAGGACCGGCGGCTCGATCGGCCGCGCCTGTAAGGTCTGCTCTGACACAGAAAGCGAGGAAGGTAGCAGCCGCAGGGGGCCGTTCTGAGGCGCCGCGGCGAGGCGACGACCGTATCAGCCGCGGCGGAGAAGACGCCGCTGAGACCGGGGTTTCCGCTAGCCTGGCGCGCTCTCCGGCCTACTTCCGTTTGCCCGGTGGGCTATCCTCGTGCGCTCGCAGGGCTCAAGCGACCCTGAAACGCGTGGGCCGCCGAGGGCCGCCTCCAGGCCGAGAGCGTTGAAGGTCTGTAGTCGATCGAAGGCACGGTGAGTGTCCGTATGCAAATCTTGGTTCTAGGCGGTGACGGGTACCTCGGGTGGCCAACCGCGCTTCACCTGTCCGCGCTCGGGCACGAAGTGGCAGTGTGCGACAACTTCGCGCGGCGCGGCTATGACGAGGAGCTGGGCGTGGAGAGCCTGGTCCCGATCGCCACGCTCGAGGAACGTGTCGCCGCCTGGGCGGAGATCACCGGCAAGACGCTCAAGAGCTACGTCGGCGATCTGTGCGACGCACCGTTCGTGCACCAGATGGTCGCCGACTTCCGCCCCGACACGATCGTCCACTACGGCGAGCAGCGTGCGGCGCCGTACTCGATGATCGACCAGGCCCACGCGGTCTACACCCAGACCAACAACGTGGTCGGCAACCTCAACGTGATGTATGCGATCGCGGACATCGACCGCGACATCCATCTCGTCAAGCTCGGCACGATGGGCGAGTACGGCACGCCGAACATCGACATCGAGGAGGGGTGGATCACGGTCGAGCACAACGGTCGCTCAGACACCGTGATGTTCCCCAAGCGGCCGGGCTCCTTCTATCACCTCTCGAAGGTCCACGACAGCCACAACATCGAGTTCGGCTGCCGGATCTGGGGTCTGCGCGCGACCGATCTAAACCAGGGCGTCGTCTACGGGGCCGACACCGAGCAGTGCAAGCTCGACCCGCGCCTGGCAACGCGCTTCGACTACGACGGCGTGTTCGGCACGGTGCTCAACCGGATGGTGATCCAGGCGGTGCTCGGCCACCCGCTGACCGTGTACGGAAACGGGACCCAGACGCGTGGCCTGATCAACCTCGTCGACACGGTCGAATGCATCCGCATCGCCTCAGAGAACCCCGCCGACCAGGGCGAGTTCAGGGTCTTCAACCAGTTCACCGAGCAGATGTCGGTGCGGCAGATCGCGGAGACGGTCGCCGCCGACTTCCCGGGCGAGTGCACGATCGAAGAGCTCGAGAACCCCAGGGTCGAGGCCGAGAATCACTACTACAACGCCAAGCACACCGCGCTGGTCGACCTGGGACTGAAGCCCACGCTGCTCAGCGACACCCTGATCGACCACCTGTTCGAAGTCGTCGAGCGCCACAAGGAGCGGGTCGATCTGGCGGCAATCATGCCCACCGTGCGCTGGAGCGAGACCGCGAGCGAGCTGCCCCGGACCGCGAGCGAGCTGGCGCAGGCGCAGTGACCAACTCCGCAGCCGGCGGCCAGGCGACGGGGGCGCAGTCGCTGGCCGGGCGCCGTGTGCTGGTCACGGGGGGCTCGGGCTTCATCGGCCGTCAGGTGGTCTGCTCGCTCTCGTCGGCGGAGGCGAGCGTCCGAGTGCTCGACCTCGAGCCGCATCCCGATCCCGCGGTCGACGTGGTGATCGGCGATCTGGCCGATCCGCGCGCGCTGGAGACGGCGCTCGCGGGGGGGTTCGATTCGGTCGTCCACCTCGCCGCGGTGACCTCGGTGCTGCGCTCGCTCGAGCACCCGGCACTGACCTACCGGACCAACGTCGCCGGCACGGCGGCGCTGCTTGAGGCTGCGCGTGGCGCCGGCGTCAGGGCGCTCGTGTTCGCCTCGACCAACGCGGTCACGGGCCCCATGCAGGCGCCGAAGATCTCCGAGACCGCTGCGCTGCGCCCGCTGACGCCCTACGGGTCGACCAAGGCCGCCGCCGAGATGCTGATGTCCGCATATACCGCCTCCTATGGCGTGCGCTGCGCCTGTCTGCGCCTCACCAACGTTTACGGTCCCGGGATGCAGGCAAAGGACAGCATCGTCGCCCGCCTGATGCGCGCGATCCGGCTCGGCAGCACATTTGAGATCTACGGTGACGGCCGCCAGCTTCGAGACTACGTCCACGCCGGCGATGTGGTCGGCGCGATCACGCTGGCACTGCTCGACGACCGCTGGCAGGGGCCGGTGGTGATCGGGTCGGGCAACTCGCTGTCGGTCCTCGAGGTGGTCGAGGCCGTGCGCGGCGTGAGCGGCGCCGAGCTGCCGGTCCGCCACGGTCCGGCCAAGCCGGGCGAGATGCCGGCCGTGATCGTCGACACTGCTCGCGCGCGGTCGCTCGGGTGGGTGCCGCGGTTCACGCTCGCCGAGGGCCTGGCGGGGGTGTGGAATGAATGGGCGACGGCGGAGGTACAGGCGCCTGCCGGGGTAGGAGGGGGTACGCGATGACCCTGACCCACTCCGAGTCGCCGGCTGACGTGCTCGAGCTCACTCGCCTCCAGCTCGCCGAGCGCCCCGCCGCGGACGCGTTCCTGGCAGCCCACCCCCCCGGTCAGGGCGCGCCGCTGGCGGTGGTCGTCCCGGCCTACAACGAGGAGCCCACCGTCGCCGCGGTGATCGACGAGATCCCCGCCGAGGTGGCGGGCTTGCCCACCGAGGTGATCGTCGTCGTCGACGGCGCCCGGGACGGCACCGCGGCGAGCGCCGCCGCCGCAGGGGCGCTCGTCTGCGACGTGCCTGCCAACCGCGGTCAAGGCGCCGCCCTGCGCCTCGGCTACTGGCTCGCGCGCGCCAGAGGGGCCGAATTGATCGCGACGATCGACGCCGATGGGCAGTACGAGCCGCGCGAGCTGGAGGCGGTCGTGGAGCCGATCCTCGCCGGCCGGGCGGACTTTGTCTCTGGATCTCGTCGGCTGGGGGCGGAGCTGACGACCGACGGGGTGCGCCACGCGGGGGTGATCGTGTTCGGTGCGCTGATCAGCGTGCTCGTCCGCCACCGGGTCACCGATCCTGCGTGCGGACTGCGGGCGATGCGAGCCGAGCTAACGGCCTGGGTGACGCTCGAGCAGCAGCAGTACCAAGCTTCGGAGCTGATGATCAGCGCCGCGCTAAACGGCTTCCGGCTGGCCGAAGTGCCGACCACGATGCGCGACCGCGGAGCGCACGCGACCGCCACCAAGAAGGGCGGAAACCTCGGTTACGGGCTGCGGTTCGCGCGGGCCGCCATCCAGACCTGGTGGCGGGATCGCAGCGCCGCCCGTACTCGGCTGCGGCCGGAGAAGATCCAGTGCTCGTAGATGGCGAAACGGATCAGGAACAGCGCCGCGAACACCGCCACGTAAGACCCCGTCACCAGTGTCACCCTGATCCCGTAGTGGGACGGGATGCTCTGTACCTGATGTTGGGTCCAGGCTGTCGCCTCCGTGGAGGCCAGCAGCGTCAGGGCTGACACGACGACGTAGCCGCATACCTCGCGACCGAACGCCACTCGACCCTTGATGGCCCACGCCCAGCGGCGATTGAGCACCCAATTGGGGATCG
>JAFAZB010000357.1 GCA_019240015.1 Solirubrobacterales bacterium | reverse complement strand
TTCTCGACGTGGTGCTGCGCAAGCTCTGAGATGTG
Source organism: Solirubrobacterales bacterium (assembly GCA_019240015.1). GTDB lineage: Bacteria > Actinomycetota > Thermoleophilia > Solirubrobacterales > Solirubrobacteraceae > Palsa-465. Next base: position 3,083 of record JAFAZB010000357.1, on the reverse strand, counting down.
CACGAGGCCCTCGACCCCGTCGAGGATCTCCACGAACGCCCCGAACGTGACCACCTTGGTGACGGTGCCTTCGAGCTCGTCGCCAATGTTGTAGGTGTCCACGACGCGCTGCCAGGGGTCTTCCTGGGTCTGCTTGAGTCCCAGCGAGATGCGCTGCCGCTGGCGGTCGATGTCGAGCACCTTGACGCTGACCGTGTCGCCGATCGCGAGGATCTCCGAAGGGTGGTTGACGTGCGACCACGACAGCTCCGAGATGTGGATCAGGCCATCGATCCCGTCCAGGTCCACGAACGCGCCGAAGTCGACGATGTTGGAGATCGTGCCCTCCACCACCTGGCCGGGCTGAAGGCGGTCGAGGATCCGTTCGCGGTCCTCCTTGCGCTGTTCCTCGAGCACTGCGCGACGTGAGAGCACGACGTTGTTGCGTGAACGGTTGAGCTCGATCACCTTGCACTCGATCGCCTGGCCCATGTAGTCGTCGAGGTTGGGGACCCGCCGGATGTCGACCAGCGAGGCGGGCAGGAAGCCACGCACGCCGAGGTCGATGATCAGGCCGCCCTTGACGACCTCGATCACGGTTCCCTGCACCGGCTCCCCGGACTCGGCCGCGGCCTCGATCCGGCGCCAGGCCTTCTCGAAGCGGGCCCGCTTCTTGGAGAGGATCAGCCGTCCGTCCTGGTCCTCCTTGGTGAGGACCAGCGCGTCTACCTCCTCGCCGAGCTGCACCTCGTCGCTGGGATCGACCGACTTGCGGATCGAGAGCTCGCTGGCGGGGATCACCCCCTCCGACTTGTAGCCGATGTCGACCAGCACCTCGTCGTTGTCGATCCGCACGACGTGGCCGGTCACCACGTCGCCCTCCTGGAAGGGGTGCAGGGTGGCGTCGTAGTTGGGAACGATCCGGCCGTCGATCTCGAGCAGCAGGCCGTCGGAGCCGTCTACGACCTTTGCGTTCGGCTGATCGGCCGCCGGGGTCAGGGTGCTTGTCGAGGACATGGCTTACGCGCAGGATAGCCACAGGGCGGTTTGCGGGGGGCTCCGTATCATCGGCGCCGTGCCCCAGCGAGCGACCAAGCGCGGCCCGGCGCGCACCCGGCTGGGAGGCGATTGCGACGTGCTGATCTGCGGTGCCAGCTTCGCGGGCCTGGCGGTGGCACGCGAGCTGGTGGGCTGCGGCGCGGAGGTGGTGGTGCTCGACCGCTACGAGATCGGCGAGCGTCAGACGTCCGCTTGCGGGATTCCCACCGCGTGGCTGACCGCGCTTGGACTCGAGCAGTCGCTCCAGCAGAGCTTCGGCGAGCTGGTGATCCACACGCCGCACGCGACCGCCCGGCTCGAGTTGCCGTGGACCTTCTCCACGTTCGACTACCGGACGCTGTGCGGGCTGCTGGCCGAGCAGGGCAGCTTCCGGTTCGAGACCGCCACGGTGCAGGGCCGTCGCGGCGAGACGGTGCAGACCGACCGCGGCGCGCTGCGCGCGCCGCTGGTGGTCGATGCGCTGGGGTGGCGGCGAGTGCTCGGCACGGGCGAGAACGTGCAGCCTCCGGACGCGCTGCTCTCGCGCGGGTTGGAGGTGCATCCCTCCGGCTCGGGAGCCGATCTGGAAGTGTGGATCGACCGTTCGTACGTCCCCGCCGGCTACGGCTGGTCGTTCCCGGCCGGCGAGGAGCTGCGGATCGGGGTCGGTTCGTTCGACCCCCGCTTTCACGTGCGCGAGCCGACCGTCAGGCTGGCCGGCGAGCTGCACGCGCCGCCCGTGCGCTACCAGGGAAACTGGATCCCCCACGCGCTGCGCTCAGCGACCGCGGACGGGGTGTTCTTCGTCGGCGACGCGGCAGGCCACTGCCTGCCGCTGACCGCCGAGGGAATCCGGACCGCGCTGTACTTCGGGCTGGCGTGCGGGCGCGAGCTATCGGAGGTGCTCGCCGGGCGCCAGAGCCGCGAGCAGGCCCTGCGGCGCTATCACGACTTCTGCGCGTCGCACGCGACCGCCTTCCGGTGGATGCTGCGCGTGCAGAGGTTGATCCCGCGGATTGCCCCTCGCGTGCTGGCCCGGGCGCTGGGAGCGATGGAGCGCAAGCGGTTCGTCGACTGGGCGTTCGGCCACTACCTCGAGATCGCCCACCCGAGGTTCGTCGGCGCGGAGGGTGGCGCGCCGCGGCGGACGATCCGGGCCGCAGCCTAGGTGATTGATTCCAAAAATTGGTTGGGATTGGGGCGTCCGGGCTACCGTCCCGAAACGTCCACCGACGCGGCGCGGTGCCCCATGATCAGAGCCCGACTCCCCAGCGCTGGCGGGCGATTTCGACGCTCGCGGACATCTTTGGGCGTCTTCAGCACCCGGAGGTGCGTGGAGTGGGTGTCTGTCGCAGTTAAGTTGAGGAACGGCTTGGCGCAGAAGTAACGCTTGGGTCGGTGGGAGCGGCTGGGGTTCCATCCGTTCGACCCCGACGACCCTGAGCTGCTCGACCTCTACCTCCTGACCTCCGAGATCGAGACAACACTCCGGCGCCTCCGCTAGCGGGGCCTCCTCCTGTCCGCGCGGAGCGGGGCCGGCGACCAGTCGTCGGACCAAGCGGGTCCGTACACCGAAGCCGGACTCTGGATAGTCGCTCGCCGGGCGGTGCCGACTCCGTCCCGACGCCATGGATCCAATCGGTAATGTAGCCGTGCAGTTACGTAACTGAGTCGCTACACTAGTGGGCCCGTGGAAGAGATGCTCAAAGCACTTGCCGACCCCCGTCGCCAGCAGATCTTGCGCTTGGTCTGGAACGCCGAGCACGCAGCCGGGGAGGTCGCGGCCCAGTTCGAGATCAGCCGTCCGGCAGTGTCGAAGCATCTGCGAGTCCTCCGCGAAGCGGGGCTGATCGCGGAGCGCCGAAACGGTACGCAGCGCCTGTATCGAGCGCGACGACAGAGCCTCGAGGACGTAAGGCGGTTCGTCGAGAGCTTCTGGGACGACGGCCTGGCGGCGGTCAAGCGCGCGTCAGAGGCAGACGCGCGGGCGCGACGGAACCTCCCGCGATGACCGAGGCGACCGGGGCGATCGTCCGCGAGATCTTCATCGAGGCGCCGCCAGAGGA
>JAFAZB010000319.1 GCA_019240015.1 Solirubrobacterales bacterium | reverse complement strand
CCGGCGCCCCGCAGCTCGCGATTCGGCGGCGCGGTGCTGCTCACTGGCGCGGCCGCGGTGGTGCTGATCGTCCTGATCGCGTTGCTGTCCTCGGGCGGCTCGAGCCCGAAGCACACCGCCACCGGCACGACCCACGCCAAAGCGCCGACCACGGCCACCACCCCCGCCACCACCTCGACCGCGGCCCGGGTGGTGGCCCAGATCAACCTGCTCCCGCCGGTGCGCGGCGGTAAGGCGGCGGGGATCGCCGAGATCCTCAAGCAGGGGGCGACCGACGGGATCGCGATCGTGGCCCAGAACGTGCCTCCGAACAGCACCCACCCGCCGGACGCATACGCGGTGTGGCTCTATAACTCGCCGAGCGACGCCCACATCCTTGGATTCGTCAACCCCGGCGTCGGCTCGAACGGCCGGCTCTCGACTGCCGGCGGGCTGCCCGGCAACGCGTCTCGCTACAGGCAGCTGATCATCACGCTCGAGACCCAGGCAAACCCGCATGCCCCGGGGCGGATCATCCTTCAGGGCGCGCTGACCGGGCTCTGAGCCGGGCGGCCGCCGCTTCAGCCGCAGATCCGCTCGAGCCCCTGGAGCGCCTCGGCGAGCTTGGCTCGCGTCGCGCGGCGCAGCATGAAGCCGCCGGTGCGGGAGTAGCCGCGGAGCTTCTGCCGCTGAGCAATCGTGACCAGCGTGCCCTGAGCGGTGGGCTCGAGCCGGATCTCGGTGATCGACTCCTGGAGCACGCGCTCGAACGGCGTCCCCACCAGCTCCTGCTCCCAGGAGCGAACCCAGGGCGGCTCGGACTGGAGTAGGTGAAAGTCGAGCCGCACCGGGCGGCCTCGCTTGGTGGTGAACACCTGAGTCCAGCGATCGGCCTCGACGCCTTCCATGCGCTGCACTCCCGGCCACCAGCGAGGCATGTGATGGGGGTCCCCGATCACCTCCCAGACGCGCTCGGGCGGGGCCGCAACGATCCGCGTGCTTTGCGCGTTGGCCACCGGCTACTCCGGGTAGTCGATCAGCGCGTGAACGGGGTACGGGGCCAGCTTGCGCCGCCCCCCGAGGAAGCTCAGCTCGATCAGGAACGAGCACGCGACGACCTCGGCCCCCAGGCCCACCACCAGCTCGCACAGTGCCCGCGCCGTCCCGCCGGTGGCGAGCAGATCATCGTGCACGAGCACCCGCGCCCCTCCCGCGAGCGCGTCGGAATGAAGCTCGAGCGCGTCGATTCCGTACTCGAGCGCGTACCGCGCCGTGACCGTTGCGCTGGGAAGCTTGCCCGGCTTGCGCGCCGGGATGAACCCGGCGTCGAGCGCCCGGGCGAGCGCACCGCCGAGGATGAACCCGCGGGCTTCGGCGGCGACGACGAAATCGACCGTGAGCGGACGCGCCAGCGTCGCGAGCTCGGCCACCGCCGCGTCCAGCGCCCCCGCGTCGAGCAGCAGCGGCGTGATGTCCTTGAACACGATCCCGGGCCGCGGGAAGTCGGGGATGTCCCGGACGAATGCGGCCAGGTCGACGGTGCTCACGACTGCGCCGAGGAGGGCGTCAGTTGGTGATCTTGCGCAGGTCGCGGATCAGCAGCAGGTGCTTGAGGTGGCTGGTCACCGAGGCGAGGTTCTCGAGCGCCTCGATCGCCTCTTTGCGCCGTTCCGGATTGCGGGAGCGAAGCGCGGGCGCGAGGATGCTCTGGAGCAGCTGCGCCTCGCGGTCGGCGGAGCTGCGGAACACGCGGAGATTGCGACCCCCCACTCCGTACCGGGCGAGCTCCGAGACCGCGCGCACGATCTCCCGCTCGGTCTCGTCGAAGTACCGCACCCCACCGCGGCTCTCGCCTTTGATCACCCCGAACTCGACCAGCTCACGGACCAGCTTGGGCTCCGCCCCGGTCTCCTCGACGACGTCCTCGAGCGAGTAGAGCGCCCCGGGATCGCGCGCGGTCACCATCGCGCGCCTGACCGAGCGGCGATCGCTCGGAGTCGGGGTCACCTCACGCTCGGCGCGGCCGCCGGCGAGCTCTTGGCGGATCACGCGCAGCGGCAGGAACTCGTCGCGTTGAAGCCGCAGGATCGTGCGCAGCCGCTGGATGTCGGTCTGGGTGTAGAGCCTGTAACCGCCCTGGGTGCGGCGCGGGGCGAGCAGCTTCTGGTCCTCGAGATAGCGGATCTTGGAGATCGAGATGTCGGGGAACTCCTGCACCAGCGCCTTGCAGACGGACCCGATCGTCACCGCTTTCTGGCGCGGCCGGTCGGCGTCGGGTCCCCCGGGATCGGGAAGCTCGAGGTCTGGATTGCGCGTGTCGGCCGACATCATCTGCTCAGGAACGCCAGCTTGTACTTGCCGACCTGGAGCTCGTCACCATCGGCGAGGCGGTGCGACTCGATCCTCCGGCGGTTGACGTAGGTTCCGTTCAGCGAGCCGCAGTCGTCGAGGTAGTAGTCGCTTCCACGGCGCACCAGGATCGCATGGTCGCGGGAGACCGTGACGTCGTCGAGAAAGATGTCGCAGTCCGGGCGGCGACCCACGGTCAGGCGGTCCCCCTCGAGCGCGAAGCTCTCACCCGCGCGGCCGCCACCGGCGCGGATCACGAGCGCTGCACCGCGTTGGACGATGTCCTCCAGCTCTACCTCCTCGAACTCCCCGGTGTCCGAGACCTTATAGGCCGCGGTGGTGGCACCGGGCGGCGGTTCGGACTGGGCGAGGAAGGCGCCGCACCGCTGGCAGTAGTTGGCACCGTCAGCGTTCGCAAAGCCGCACTCTGGGCAGTGCTGGGCCACCGAGTTGCGGATTACTCAGGCTCGGTGGCCGGCACCCGTCCGGCCAAGATGTCGGTCAGCTGCTGGACGTCGGCGCCGGTGATCACAAGCTCGCCACTCTCGTCCTTCTTGCGCAGGCGGTTGACCAGCTCGGCGCGCAGGATGTCGATCTTCCCGTGCAGGATCCGTCGCCGATAGGAGATCTCCATCTCCTCCTCGGTGAGCTGCTTGATGAGGTCCTTGAGCTCCTGGTCGCTCAGCGAGCCAAGGTCGGGAAACGTATCCATGCTGTTAGCTCCTCCCCGCCTGCGGGGTCGATGTGGCCGAAGCCGGGACGAGTATAACCCGCGGGTTCAGACGTTCAAGCTGAGCTTGAGGGTCTGCATCGCCTGGGAGGACGGTTGCCAGCGGTGCCCGGCCGCAAGCGGCGATCATCGCACTGGAAACCCGCTACTGCAAGCGTGCCGCGGCCCGCGCTTCCTGCACCCCCCGGCGCACATATAGCGCGCTCGCCAGCAGCGCCAGCGCCATGCCCAGATACAGCATCACCAGCGCCAGCCAGTGCACCCCGGCGATCGCGAAGAACGGCGCGCCCATCACCGGGGCGACCGCCAGACGCCCCGGCCAGTTGATCCTCACCTCGACCCCGCGGGCCAGTCCGTACCGAGTCAGGACGATCATCGCCAGCTCCCGGGCGACGATCACCACCAGCGCCCAGCGGGGCAGCAGCGAGAAGTGAAAGGCGACCACCATCCCGGAGATCACCAGCAACCTGTCGACAAGCGGATCGAGCAGCGCTCCCAGGCGGCTGTACTGGCCGGTGAGCCTGGCCGCGAAGCCATCCAGGTAGTCGGCCCAGCCGATCGCCGCGAACAGCGCCGCGGCGAGCGCGTCGTGGCCGTGCCGGCTCGACAGCGCCACCGC
>JAFAZB010000018.1 GCA_019240015.1 Solirubrobacterales bacterium | reverse complement strand
CCACCACGCCCGCCCAGTACTTCCATCTCCTACGCCGCCAGGCCCGGATCGCCAAGCAGCGGCCGCTGGTGATCATGACCCCGAAGAGCCTGCTGCGCCTCTCCCAGGCGGCGAGCGCGGTGCAGGAGCTGGCCGAGGGTCGCTTCCAGCCGGTGCTGCCCGAGCCCGACCACCAGCACGATCAGGTCACCCGCCTGGTCCTGTGCAGCGGCAAGATCTATTACGACCTGATCGGCCACGCGGCGCGACAGGGCAACGAGCGGGTGGCGATCGGCCGCGTCGAGCTGCTGTACCCATTCCCGCAGGCGGAGATCCTCGAGCTGGTGGCCGCCTATCCCCGGCTGCGCGAGGTGGCGTGGGTGCAGGAGGAGCCCCGCAACATGGGGGCGCGGGCGTTCATGTCGCCCCGGCTGCTGCAGGTGCTCCCCCAGGACCTCCAGTTCGGCTACATCGGGCGTCCCGAGCGCGCCGCGTCGGGCGAGGGGTACCCGATCGCCCACGCGATCGAGCAAGACCGGATCGTCTCGACGGCGCTCGACGCGAGCGAGCCGATCTCCCAATATCCGCGCAAGCTGCCCGGCGAGCGATAGGGCGGTCTCGGAGCGCCCGGCCGGTGCGCGTGGCGGGCGCTCTGCGCCCCAGACGTCGCTGCATTTGCCACGTTTGGCAACCTTTGTGAATCCGCTTCCGTAGAGACGGTTCCCGTCGCGACAACTCACGGCGCCACCTGACTCCGAACCTCGGAGTCCACGACATGGCGATCGATCTCGGCACCGCCAACACGCTGGTGTACGTAGGCGGCCGCGGCATCGTGGTCTCCGAGCCGTCGGTCGTGGCCTAGGACGTGCAGACCGGCCACGTGCACGCGGTCGGCTCGGAGGCCGAGCGGATGATCGGCCGCACCCCGGCCACGATCTCCGCGACCCGGCCGCTGCGCCACGGGGTGATCGCCGACTTCGAGGTGACCGAGGAGATGCTCCGCTACTTCATCCGCAAGGTGCTCGACCGCCGGATGGCCCACCCGCGCCTGATCGTGTGCGCGCCGTCGGGCGTCACCGAGGTCGAGAAGCGGGCGGTCGAGGAGGCCTCGCTGGCCGCGGGCGCGCGGCGCGTGCACCTGATCGAGGAGCCAATCGCGGCGGCGATCGGGGCCGGGCTGGCGATCGAGGAGCCGCTCGGGCGAATGGTCGTCGACGTCGGCGGCGGGACCAGCGAGATGGCGGTGATCTCGCTCGGAGGGATCGTCGTCTCCCGCTCGGCGCGGGTCGGTGGCTATGAGATGGACGAGGCGATCGCGCAGTACCTGCGCAGCGTCCACCACCTGGTGATCGGGTCCCGCACCGCGGAGACGATCAAGATCACGATCGGGTCGGCGATGCCGCTCGAGCCCGAGGGCGTGCTCGAGGTGCGCGGACGCCATCTCGTGACGGGGCTGCCGACGGCGATCCAGCTGCGCAGCGAGGAGGTCCGCACGGCGATCGGCGGACCGCTCGGCGACATCCTCCAGGCGATCAGGGACACGCTCGAGGAGACCCCGCCGGAGCTGGCCAGCGACATCGCGCGCGACGGGATCTTGCTGGCCGGTGGGGGGACGCTGGTGCGGGGCTTCCCGGAGCTGGTCGCGAGCGAGACCGGGATGCCGGTCTACCGCGTCGAGTCGCCGCTCACGTGCGTGGCGGTGGGCTCAGGCCAGGCGCTCGACCACTTCGATCAGCTCAGCCTGGCGGGCCGCGCCCGGCGTCTCTCGACCACCCCCGACTGGCGTACCGCCTAGCCGATTGCGGCGCAGCCGCCCCCCGGGCGCGAGCAGCCGCCCCCCGGGCGCGAGCGCGGTTGCGAGCGCGCACCCCACGAGCATGATCAGGAACGGATCGACCGGCTCGCGGAAGCGCGGCGTCTCCATGTTGACGAGCACCACGCTGAGCGCGAGCAGCAGCGGGATCCCCCACATCCACACGGGTGCTCGACGGACCAGCTTCGTGAACAGGCCCGCCAGCGCCAACAGGCACAGGACCCAGAAGCTGAACACGCCAATCTCCGCGTCGCTGTGCTGGAGGCTCATCGCCTTGGCTGATGCATGCCAGGCGTAGGAGCCCTCCAGCTCGAGCATCCGCAGCGTGTTGTGCAACGCGACCGACAGCGGCGCGAGCGGGTGATCGCCGATGTAGTGCTCGGCCTGGCTCAGCAGCCGGTCGCCCAGCTGCGGCTCGGACAGACGGCTCCGGTCGCCGAGCCGGTGTCGCTCCCCCGGGATCGACGAGAACAGCCGCCATTTGTACGGCACCGGCTTGAACGCCGCCGACGCCGGGTTGTAGGTGCCGATCAGCGTGATCCCGGTCTCATCCGAGACGGGGATGAAGCGGTGCAGCTCGGCCGCGTTGCGGATCGTCCAGGGAGCGATCGTGAGCAGCGCCACCCCGATCAGCAGCGCCGGGGCGGCCAGCGCCCGGGGCGAGAAGCGTGGACGCGCGGTCCACAGGCCGATGGCCAGCGGCATCAGCAGCAGGATCCCGTTCTCGTGCGCGAGCGTGGCCAGACCGGTGAGCACTCCGGCGCCCGCCACCCAGCGGTATCGATGCTCGCTGCGGCGAGCGCGCAATACCGCCCACAGCGCCGCCAGCTCCAGCACGAGCAGCAGGTTCTCGGCGACCAGCGCCCCCGAGAGCTCGATCAACACGGGGTAGACCGCGGCCAGCGCGAGCGAGATCACGCCGACCGTCGGCCCGAACGCCTCGAGCGCGACCAGCCCGACGAGCGCCACCGCCACCGTCCCCAGCACCGCCTGCGAGAGACGGGCTGGGTGCAGCGCCGGCCGGCCGCCGCCGGTGTGGCCGTCGATCAGGTCGACCGCCGCCAGGAAGTAGGGGAAGCCCGGCGGGAAGTACGCGCTCGGACCGCGCGTGTTGCCGGCGCCGGGCGCGGGGCCGGTGGGAGTGTCGTAGTCGCCGGTGTTGGCCACGTCGCTGGCGAGCGAGTTGTACGAACCGGCGTCGTTGACCGCCCGATAGGCGGAGCGCTGCACCTGCCCGACGCGTAGCCCCAGCGCGAGCACCAGCAGCAGCGCGACCGTCAGCCGGTGACCAGAGGGACGTCTCACCAGCGGCGCAGGTTATGACCTGCGCGCGAAGGGGGTAGCTACGAGGGAGTCCCGGCGACCGGAGGAGAGAGCGATGGGAGACTCAGGCGAGGAGCGCGTCGTAGAGCATCTTCGCGATGCGCACGCGATCGAGGAGCAGGCGCTGAAGCAGCTGGAGCGCGCCGTCGAGCTCGCGAACGACGACCAGATCGAGCAGGTCTACCGCGAACACCTCGAGGAGACACACGAGCACGAGAAGCTCGTACGGGAGCGGCTCGAAGCCCACGATCACGAGCCCTCGGCGGTCAAGGACCTGACGATGCGCTCGGGCGCGGTCGGCCTGCGTCAGCTCGCGGACATCGCCCCCGAGACGCCGGTCAAGCTCGCGATGCACTTCTACGCGTTCGAGCACCTGGAGATCGCCAACTACGAGCTGCTGGGACGGATCGCCCGCGGCGCCGGAGACGATGAGACCGCGCAGGCCGCGGAGAAGATCCTCGAGCAGGAGCGGGCGGCGGCGGAGAAGGTCGCCGAGACGTTCGACCGGGCGGCGGAGTTGCTGCTCGAGGCCGAGGAGTCGGAGGGCGAGGAGGGGAGCGACTCGGGGAGCGAGGAAGCGTCCAGGGAGAAGGAGGAGGCGAAGAGCTAGGGGTGGGGCGAGAGCGCGCTCGCGCGCGCGTCAGCTCCCGCGCACGCCCGGCCGGGCCGCGGCGGATCATCACAAAATGCCCACTGCCCGGCCCGTGGATGGGGGTCCGTCCGGAGACGGCGGGGAGACGCTTACTTTCGCGCACACCCTCGTCTGGAGGTCGGGGGAGTGGGAGATTTTGATCGCGCAGGCCGGGGGCAAGCGGGGGCGAGCCGCGCCGAGCCGCGCGACCGCCCCCGCCGCGCCCCCGAGCCGCCGCGCGACCGCCCGCCCCGCCGCGCGACTGCCCCCGCGACAACCCCCCTCAGTGAATCCCGACGATCCTCGCGCAGACCCAGTTGGACGCGCCCGCCCCGCCATTCCAGATCCGGCTCGCGACCGCGTCCTGCTCGGCCTTGCTCGCCAGATAGGCGGCGGGGCCGGTGCCGCCGAATCCCGCCCAGGTGCTCGGGATGATCTGGTAGTAGCCCGAGGCGCCGGCGCTGTTCGGGGGCAGGTTCTGCCCG
>JAFAZB010000249.1 GCA_019240015.1 Solirubrobacterales bacterium | reverse complement strand
TCGATCCAGAGAAGGGCCCCGGATACATCCGCTCCACGATCGCCAATCTCGAGCAGTTGCGGTTGGCCAGCGAGCAGTTGGAGAAGATATTCCACGGCAACGCTGAGCGGCTGTTGAGAGGAGCTGGCTAGATGCGCATCGACGTGTTCGCCCACATCCTGACCCCGCGCTACCGCGAGCGAGTGTTCGAGATCCTCCGCGCGCGAGGGGATCAGGTGGCCTCCGACTATCAAGGGATGATGGCCATCGACCCCACGCTCACGGACCTCGAGGCGCGCTTCAAGCTGATGGACGAGGCCGGCGGCCCCGACTATCGCCAGGTCCTGGTGATGGCCCACACCCAGGCCGAGCACGAGGATCCGGAGGTGGCGGCGGAGCTGGTCGCGATCGGCAACGAGGAGCTCGCCGGAGTCGCCGCCGAGCACCCCGACCGGTTCGCCGGCTGGGTCGCGCAGGTCGCGCTCCAGGACGGCGAACGGGGGCTGGCCGCGCTGCGGGAGGCGATCGAGCAGCGCGGGGCGCTGGGCGCCCAGGTTTTCACCCACATCCAGGGCCGCTGCTTGGACCACCCGGACTACGAGCCGCTGTTTGAGCTGATGGCGACGATCGATCGTCCCATCTGGATCCATCCCAACCGCACCGTGCAATGGTCGGACTTCCCGCTCACCGAGTCGCAATCGCGCTACGGACTGTTCGCGCGCGCCGGCTGGCCCACGGATACGGCGGTCGTCATGTGCCGGCTCGCGTACGCCGGCTACCTCGAGCGGTGGCCCGGGCTGAAGATCGTGGTTCACCACTCGGGTGGGACGGTGCCGATGCTCGCGGGGCGCCTGAAGACGCTCCAGCAGGGCCCCGAGACCGAGTCGGTGTCCGCGCGGCTGGCCCACCCCCCGCTGCACTACCTCAAGCTCTACTACGCCGACACCGCCAACTTCGGCAACCCGATCGCGCTCCGCGCCGCGCTCGAGTTCTTCGGCGAGGACCACGTCCTGTTCGGCTCGGATTTCGGCTTCTCGCCGACGTTCCTGCCGGAGACGATCGACGACATCGAGACCGTCGTCGCCGGTGAGGCACTCAAGCGCAAGCTCTACGAGCACAACGCGCGAGCGGTGCTGCGCTTGCCGGAACCGGCGTAGGGCGCTAGAGCGCCAGCACGGCGCGGACCCGCTCCAGCCCCTCGATCAGCCGATCGATGTCGGCGCTCGAGTTGTGGACCGCGAACGAGGCCCGGGTCGTCGCCGCGACCCCCAGCTTGCGCATCAGGGGTTGCGCGCAGTGGTGCCCGGTGCGCACGCACACCGCCTCGCGGCCGAGGATCTCCCCCACGTCGTGGGGGTGGGCTCCCTCGACCGAGAACGAGATCAGCGCTCCTCGCTCGGCGGCCTCGGGCGGGCCGTGGAGCGTCAAGCCGGGAACCTCGGCCGCGAGCCGGGAGAGCGCGTCGGCGACCAGCCCGCGCTCGTGGGCGCGGATCCGCTCCATGCCGAGCTCCGCCAGCCAATCGACCGCGGCGCCAAGGCCGATCGCCTCGGCGATCTGCGAGGTGCCGGCCTCGAACTTCCACGGCAGGTCGGTCCAGGTCGACTCGTTGGCGGCCACGGTCCGGATCATGTGGCCGCCGCCGATGAACGGCGGCATCTGCTCGAGCAGCTCGCGCCGCCCGTGGAGCACGCCGATCCCGGTCGGCCCGTAGGCCTTGTGCCCGGTCCAGGAATAGAAGTCGGCGTCGAGCGCGCGCAGATCGACCGGCAGCTGCGGCACCGCCTGGGTCCCGTCGACCAGCACGATCGCGCCGGCGGCGTGCGCGCGCTGCACGACCTGCGCCACTGGATTGATCGTCCCCAGCACGTTCGAGACGTGCACCAGTGCGACCAGCTTCGGCTCGCGCGCGAGCAGCTGCTCGAGCGCGTCGAGATCGAGCTGGCCGTCCGCCAGCACGGGCACGTATGCCAGCTCCGCCTCGCGGTCTTGGCAGAGGATCTGCCACGGCACGATGTTCGAGTGGTGCTCCATCTCGGTCAGCACCACCAGGTCGCCGCGGCCGACGTTCTGCCGGCCCCAGGCGTAGGCGACCAGATTGATCGCGGCGGTCGCGTTGGCGGCGAAGATCGTCTCCTCAGGGGTGGAGCCGAGCCAGGCCGCGATCCGCTCCCGTGCGCCTTCGTAGAGCTCCGTCGCCTCGACCGCCAGCGGGTAGACGCCGCGGTGGATGGAGGCGCGCGAGTGCGTGTAGTAACGGGTCAGCGCGTCGATCACCGGCTGCGGGGTCTGCGACGTGGCAGCCGAGTCCAGATACGTCAGCGGGCGGCCGTCGAACTGCCGGCGCAGGACCGGAAACTCCGAGGCGACCGCGCTGAGGGTCTCGGTGGCGCTCACTACGCGGCCTGATCCAGTCCCGCGGTGATCCAGCCGTAGCCTTTGGCCTCGAGCTCGTCGACCAGCTCCGGCCCCCCCTCCTTGACGATCCGCCCCTGGTACATGACGTGCACGTGGCTCGGCTGCACCAGATGCAGGA
>JAFAZB010000122.1 GCA_019240015.1 Solirubrobacterales bacterium | reverse complement strand
GGTGGCGCTGTGCAGCGCGAACCGCGGATCCCGGCGGAGATCCGCGCCCTTGCGAGCGTTCGGCATCGAGCCGAACAACCAATTCGCCCCCCACGCAGGCGGCCTCGATCCCGGAGATACGCGGCGACCCGGTGCGCGTCGGCGATGGAGATTTCTCAGGTATAGGCCGAGAAATCTCCATCGCCGGCGCGCTCGCCGGCGCGCACGCCTGCGGGGAGCATCGAGCGGTCGTGCGAAGCGGAGGGCGCGGGGCCCGAGCTGGCACTCGTGGGCGCGGCCGGCCTTGGCGGTGACCGATCCGATTGTCCGGTGATCGAGCTCCGCGATCTGCTGTTGGACGCCGCGCATTCAAGACATCGGGCGCCCGAGCGGTCCGCTCTTGCACAGCCGCCGAGCGGATCGTAGGCTGCGGCAATGCCGGGTGCGGGCGTGGACCAGATCGAACGGATCTTTGCGCAGCGGTTCGCCCCGTGGAGGATCCGGTTACCAGCCGCTGCGATCAAAAGCCGGCAGGGCGGCCACATCTTTGAGGCTGGTTGGCACATCGGCTACGTGTGGGGCATCGAGGACGGAGAGGAGTACCTCGAGTACCTCTCGCAGCATCGGATGACCGACGACTCTCATGAGCGGATCCACGCGTCGGGCCGGACTGAAACGCTTCCGGCGCCGGCGAGCGCGTACTCCTATCCATCGGATGCCAGCCGGAGCGAGATCGCCCATGCCGAGCAGGAGTACCTGGTGCGTAACAGGCAGATCTACGACGAGCTCCGCCGCATCGGGCTGCTGCCGCCCGAGGGGGAGAACATCCCGCTGCTCGACGCCAACGAGTATCTGCGGTCCCGCGAGGAGCACGACCGGGCAGGATGAGTGGTCGATGGACGAGTTTCGCCTGCTAGACACGATCTTTGTCTCGCACGGGTCCGGTGAGCGCAGGATCGACCTCTGTGCGGGCGATCTGGTCTCGCCGTCCGCGCAGGAGAGCGATGTGCTCGTGGTCTCCTCGGTCCGCGGAAGCTATGTCCCGACGCCCACATCGCTGGTCGGTGCGTTGGATCGAGTCGGTGTCTCCGTCCAGAAGCTCGCGGCGAGCAAGGCGGTCGATCTGGTTCAGACGTGCTCGTGCTGGCTGTCAGGAGAGCTCGCTCCCGAACACCCAGCGTTTCCATATCGTCGGATTCTCTGCTTCGAGCCGGCAGGCGGGGGGTCGCCGGCCGAGCTGGTGGGCGACGTCTTTCGGGCGCTGCTGCCGTTCCTCGGTGACTCCGGGTTCAAGACCGTCGCAATGCCGGTGGTGTCGACCGGTGCCGTCGGCGCGACCGTCACAGAGATGCTGACAGCGATCGTCGAGGCGGCGCGGAACTGGATGTCGCTCGGGATCTCGCTCGACCGGCTCAGGATTTTCGCGCCGCTGTCGGAGTCGGGAGCAGAGGAAGCGAAGCGGGTGTTCGCGGGGCTGAAAGGGGCGGCGCCGGCCGCGACCGAGCCCAAAGCGCAGGCGTGGACGTACGACCTGTTCGTGAGTTACGCCCACGAGAACGCCGAGCAGGCGATGCTCATCGCCGACCAGCTCACAAGCGCCAATCCCGCTCTGCGGCTGTTCCTCGATCGTCGGTCGCTCAACCCTGGGAGCGCTTGGCAGCACGAGCTGTTCGACGCGCTCGACTCCTCGCGGCTGGTGCTCGCCCTCTACTCGCCGGCGTACGTGAGCTCGAAGGTGTGCAAGGAAGAGTTCAACATAGCCTGGGCACGGAGCCGCGAAACAGACACGGCAGTGCTGATCCCCCTCTACCTGTTTACGGCGCAGCTGCCGACCTACATGAAGCTGCTCCAGTACATCGACTGCCGGGAGGGCGCTGCGGAGCTCCTCGACTCTGCCTGCCAGCGCATCTTGGCGGAATGACAGCCACGAAGGGGATTCCAAGCCGCACCTACCGGCCTCGCTGTTTGAGCCACCCCCGCACGGTCTCGGACAATCGGATCAGAGACTGCGGCTTTGCAGGCCTTTCCTCCAAGCGGACGACGGGTCTCGAACCCGCGACCTTCGGCTTGGGAAGCCGACGCTCTACCAACTGAGCTACGTCCGCGTCGCGCAGCCATTCTAGGCGCCGCGCCGCGCCGGCCGGCACCGCCCGCCGGGCGCCTCGGATGACGCCGAACCCCAGCGCCGGTATTACCCTAGGTCGGCATGCGGCGCTTCCTGCTCCCTGGGTCGGTGGTCGTGGCGGCGATCGCGCTGTTGGCGTTGCTGACGTTCGGCGTCGAGCACCAGACGGTGACCAGTTCGATCGACGCGCAGGTGGCAAAGGGAAGCTGGCCGGCCGCTCCGAAGGCCAGCATGGCGTTGCCGGTGCTGGGCTCCGGCCAGCGTGAAAGCCTGAGGAGCTTCCGCGGCAAGGTCGTGGTGCTGAACGTGTTCGCCTCCTGGTGTGACCCGTGCAAGGCCGAGGCGCCGATCCTCGCTCAGGCTCAGCGCGAGCTGGCCAAGCGCAACGGGACGATCGTGGGCGTCACGTACCTCGACAACTCGAGCGCCGCCGAGCAGTTCGTCCACCAGGAGCACATCACCTACCCCGTCCTGCGCGACGTGAATGGCGATTTCGTGCGAGCGTTTGGCACCACCGGGGTGCCGGAGACGTTCGTGATCGACCGCCAAGGCCGGATCGAGGCGCTGCGCCGCTACCAGCTGGTCAGCCAGTGGCTCGACCAGACCCTCCCCCGGATCCTGGCGGAGCGATCATAAGACCACGATCGACGAGGCTCGCCACCGTGATCGTGGCGATGGCGTCCGTGTCAATCTTGACGACCGCGCCCGTGGCTACCGCCGCCGGGCCCGCTCCCAAGGCTTCGCTGACCGACATCGAGTACGACGTGATGTGCGTTGCGTGCCACGAGTCGTTGGCGGTCGCCGAGTCGCCGCAGGCCGATTCGGAACGAAGCTACATCCGCACCCTGATCGCACAGGGCCAGGACAAGTCGCAGATCGAGCATGCGCTGGTCGCCCAATACGGGCCCGCGGTGCTGGCGCTCCCGCCCGGGCATGGCTTCAACCTGACCGTGTACGTCCTGCCGCCGGCGCTCGTGGCGGCGGGGATCGCGCTGCTCGTGGTGACGATTCCGCGGTGGCGGCGGCGCGCACGGGCGGCGGCGGGCGCGGCGTCGTCGTCCGGTCCTCCGCTCGACCCGGCGGACGCCCGGCGCCTCGACGAGGACCTGGCGCGGTACGGGTAGCCCGCACAGCCGCCGGATCCAGGTCCGCAGCCAACGGCCCCCGCACTGCCCAGCCGGCTACATCGCCTCGGGCGCCCCTACCCCCAGCAGCGACAGCGACGCCGCGATCGTCCGCTGCGCGGCTACCGACAGCGCGATCCGGAACGACTCCACCGGCTCGGGCGTGGCGCCAACCACGTGGCAGTCCCGGTAGAAGGCGGTGAACGATTGCGCAAGCTCGAGCGAATAAACGGCGATCCGGTGCGGACCGCGCCGCTGGGCAGCCTCCGCGATCTCGTCGGGAAATTGGGCCAGCTGCTTGATCAGCTCGCGCTCGGAGGCGTGCAGCTCGGCCTCCCCCCACCCACTGTCGCCGCCGATCGCACGCTGCACCCGCTCCGCGGTCAGGCGGCGCAGCATCGAGGCGATCCTCGCGTGGGCGTACTGCACGTAGTAGACGGGGTTCTCGGATGATTCGCGGCGCGCCAGGTCGAGATCCAGGTCCAGCGTGCGGTCGTGGGAGCGTTGCAGCATGAAGAACCTGGTCGCATCGACGCCGATCTCATCGAGCAGCTCGTCGAGCGTCACGAATTCACCGCGCCGTTTCGACATCGCGGCTCGCTCGCTTCCCTCGACGAGGTGGACGAACTGGAGGATCGGCACCTCCACGGTCTCGGCGTCGCCTCCCAGCGCCGACATCGCCGCGCGCAGCTCACGCACGTACGCGTGGTGGTCGGCCCCGACCGGCATCAGCTGCCGTTGAAAGCCTCGCTCGCGCTTGTCCTGAAGGTAGGCGACGTCGGCGGCGAGGTAGGTGGGCTCGCCGCTGGAGCGGATCACGACCCGATCCTTGTCGTCGCCGAAGCGGGTGGTCCGAAGCCACACGGCACCTTCTGATTCGTAGACGTGGCCGGCGTCGCGCAGCAGCGACAGCACCCGCTCGAGCTCGCTCGGAGAGCCCTGGTGCAGCGTGCGCTCGCTGAAGAACCTGTCGAAGCGCACCTGGTAGCGCGCCAGCGTCGCCTTGATGCGACCGAGCAGCAGCTCCACCGCGAGCGCGGCCACCCGCTCCGGGTCGAGCTCCGAGACGCCCTCTATCTCGGTGGCTAGCTCGCCCACGTAGTCCCCCCGATAACCGCCTGCCGGCACCTCCTCCCCCTCCGCCCGGGCCTTGACCGATTCGCCCAGCAGGCGGATCTGGGAGCCGGCGTCGTTGAAGTAGTACTCGCGTGAGACCTCGTGGCCGTGGTACTCGAGGATTCGTGCCAGGGCATCGCCGTACGCGGCATGCCGGCCGCTCGCGGCGACCAGCGGCCCGGTCGGGTTGGCCGACACGAACTCGATTAGGATCCGCTCGGGGTCCTCGGCGTGCCCGGCGCCATAGCGCTCGCCCGCATCGAGCACCAGCCGCAGCGTTCTGCGATGCCAGCGATCGGACAGGACCAGGTTCAGAAAGCCCGGGCCGGCGACCTCGGTCCGCTCGAGGTCGTCGCCCAGCGCATGGGCCAGCTCGGAGGCAAGACGGGTGGCGATCTCCGCCGGCGGCGCGCGCAACACCGGCGCGAGCAGCATCGCTGCGTTGGTCGAGTAGTCGCCCTGGCCCGCCCGCCGGGAGCGCTCCAGCCTGGGCTCGGGCGCCGATACCGGATCGCCGCCGCGCACGGCGGCGGCCGTCGCGCGCACCGCGGCAACCAGCTCTCGCAAGGGGGCCCGGGTCACGTCCGGAGTGGCGCTCACGTGCTCGGGACCGGCACCGGCTGGAACACGGCCTCCAACCGCTCGAGCGCTGCCGGGGTGCCGATCGCGACCACCTGGTCGCCGGCGTTGATCACCGCGTGCGGCGCGGGCTGGGGTTCGAGTCGCCCGTCGGTACGACGCAGCGCGACGATCACCGACTCGCCGCGGACCTGATCGATCGTCTTGCCGACGCCCTCGCAGCCCGGCGAGACGTCGATCTCCTCGAGCCGATAGTCAGCCACCTGGACCGCGCCGCCCACTTGCGGGTGCAGCGCGACGCGCGCCATCTCCGAGCCGGAGGTCTTGTAGGGCGAGATCACACGGTCGGCGCCGGCGCGGAGCAGCTTCTTCTCGGCGTCCTCGGCGGAGGCGCGGGCGATGATCAGGATGTCGGAGCGCAGCTCCCGGGCGGTCAGCGCGATGAAGATGTTCTCCGCGTCGGAGTCCACGCAGGCGATCAGCGCCCGCGCCCGCTCGATCCCGGCCCGCAGCAGCACCTCGTCGTCGGCCGCATAGCTCTCGATGTAGCGAACGCCGAGCAGCTGTGCTTCCTCGCGATGCTCCGGGTTGTGGTCGATCGCGACGAACCTGGCCCCCGCCTCGCGCAGGTCCCGCACGACCTGGCGGCCCACGCGACCGAAGCCGCAGATGATGAAGTGGTCGGAATAGGAGTCGATCATCCGCTGCGTGCGACGCTCCTCGAGCAGCCCGCTGAGCTGCCCGGAAACGAAGAACTCCGCCACCGTCGCCAGCCCGTAGAAGAGCGTACCTATGCCGAACAGCTCGAGACACACCACCACCGCCCGGCCGGCGGTGTCGCGAGGCTCCTTCACCGACCCGAGCGTGGTGATCGTGTCGAGCGTCCAAAAGAACCCGTAGGCGACCGATGTGTGCTCGGCGAGCGAGAACGCGACCGAGCCCGCCACGATCAGCGCGACCAGCGCGGTAAGCAGGATCCCGAGGCGGCGGGTGAACAGCCGCAGCTCACGCCGGGCGCGGATGCGCTGCTCGAGCGTCCGCCGCTGGCTGGCGCTCTCTCGACCGTCCCCAGCCTCCCGGTCGGGCATCGCTAGTAGTGGTAGGGCTCGCCGGCGAGGATCTTGTGGCCCCGATACAGCTGCTCCAGCAGCACCACCCGCGCCAGCTGATGGGGAAGCGTGATCGGCCCGAGCGACAGCCGATGCTGGACTTCGTCCAGATCGAGCCCCTGGGGCCCGCCGATCACGAAGCACAGATCGCTCCCCGATTGGCGCCGTGCCTCCAGAAAGCGCGAGAAGGCGATCGAGTCCATCGCCTCCCCGCCGCGGTGAAGCAGCGAAACGAACGTCCGGTCGGGCAGCCGCCTGGGGACCTGCTCGTCTTCGCGCAGCTCGATCAGCTCCAGTCTGGTGTGGCGCGCGAGCAGCTTCTGGTAGTGCTGGACATCGTCGGCAAACGGCGGGCGCAACCGACCCACGGCGACGACCACGATCCGCACGATGGGATACTACGTCCATATGGATGAGCCAAACCCGCCGGAGCGGCACATCAACATCCACTTCTCGCCGGACATCATGGCCGGCGTGTACGCCAACTTCGCCAACGTCAGCCACTCCGAATACGAGTTCACGATCACCTTCGCGCGCGTCGATCACGAGGTCGAGGACGACGAGATTCCAGGCGTCGTCGTCTCCCGGATCAACCTCTCGCCCAAGTTCATGCGCGAACTGATGGACGCGATGCAGGACAACTTCTCCAAGTGGCAGACCCGGGAGGGGATCAAGAACCTGCCTGAGTACGGAGGCGGCGAGCAGTACCCGCGCGAGGAGGACTAGCCCGGCGCGGCCCCGAGGCCCGCGCGCGGCTCGCCAGCGCCCGGCTCGCGCCCGCTGGCCCCCTGCCACACCAGCGCCGCCCCGATCCGCTCGACGGTCGGTGGGTGCGTCGCGAGCAGCCCGGTCACCCACTTGGGCGGTTGTAGATCGGCCAGGTTCTGGAGCGCGATCCCACGTTCGAAGGACACGAACGCCTCGGGAGCGCGGACCAGCTCCAGCGAGTAGGCGTCGGCCCGGCGCTCGATCGCCCGGGAGAGCCGGTTGCCGATCACGCCGACCGGGGCGGCCACGAGCGCGGCGGCAAGCGCAATCGCGGGGAGCGCGGCCGGCTCGTTGCGCGTGTCCGAGAGCGCCCAGCTGAGCCGCTGGACGGCCAGCGCAGACGCGGGCGCAACGATCGCGGCGAACAAGATTCCGCGCGGGACATCGCGGTGGCGAACGTGGGCGAGCTCGTGCGCGACCACCAGCCGGATCTCGTCGCGGCTGTAGCGCTTGAGCAGCGTGTCGAACAGGACCACCCGCTTTGTCGGCCCAAGCCCCGTCACGTAAGCGTTTGCCGCCGTGGTGCGGCGGCTTGCGTCGATCGAGTACACCTCCCCCACGCTGACTCCGGCGGCGCTGGCCAGCTCCAGCACATCGGCACGCGTCTGCCCCTCTTCCAGCGGCGCGAACTCGTTGAACATCGGATCGAGCAGCACCGGCGACAGCGCCGCCAGCAGTCCGCCCGCCAGCACCGATCCGGCGGCAGCGGGAAGCCACCAGCCGCGCGGGTAGCGCCTGGTTGCGGCGATCAGCAGGCCACCCCCGGCCCCGGCCAACGCGCCTTGGATCCCGGCGGCCTTGACGAGGTCAACCGTCCAACCCCGCCATGACTGCGTATCCAGGCCGACGGCGATCGCGCGCCGGCGGGCGAGCGCGCTGACCGGCAACGACGGCAGCGACAGCGCCACCGCGAGCGTCCCGCCGACCGCCACGCCCCCGAGCTCGGGCGGCGAGAACTGGCTGCGCAGCACTCGGGGAGCTCGTCTGACCATCAGCGTCAGACTCGCGAGGTCGATCGCCATCCGGGTCAGCGCAAGCGCTCGCTGGGGACGAGCGAAGCGCGCGGCGCGCTCGATCTCCTCGGCGGAGAAGTGCGCGTGAACGTCGGCCTCCGGGGGCTTGCGCGGGCGTCCGCGTGGAGCCAACAGACGAGCTCCCAGCTCGGCTGCCGCGAGCGCGATCACGATCGGCCCGAGCACGCCGGAGCGTCGAACGTCCCTCACCCGCGAGACTGTAATACGTGGCAGTACAACCCGGTCCTCGGCCCGGCGCCTAGATGCTGGTCGCGATCGTCTCCGACATCCACGGCAATCGACACGCGTTCGAAGCGGTGCTCGACGCGATCGAGCGCTCCGAGTGCCAGGAGATGTGGTGCCTCGGCGACCTGGTCGGCTACGGCGCGGAGCCCGATGCTTGCGTCGAGCTGGCCAGGCGTCACGCCGCGATCTGTCTCGCCGGCAATCACGACCTGGGCGTAATCGGCACGCTGCCGGTGGAGCAGTTCTCGCGAGGGGCTGCGCTTGCCGCGAGGTGGACCCGCGAGCAGATCTCGGCCGAGACCCGTGAGTACCTCGAGCGGCTCGAGCCCTCGAACCTCGACGAGTCCGTGGGTCTCTACCACGCGAGCCCGCGCGACCCGGTGTGGGAATACGTGCTCTCGCCGCTGCAAGCCGATCTGTGCCTCGACGTCCAGCGTCAGAGGATCTGCCTGATCGGACATTCGCACGTCGCGCTCTCGTTCTCGCGCCCGCCGGGGGCGCCGTCGACGGGACAGACCCGGAATCCCGACGAGCAGCTGGATCTGAGCACCGGCGAGTGGCTGGTCAATCCCGGCAGCGTCGGTCAACCGCGCGACGGCGATCCCCGCGCGGCGTGGCTCGAGCTAGACACCGATGGGTGGAGCGCCACCTATCGCCGTATCGAATACGACATCGCGGGGGCTGCGGCCGCCATCAGGACCGCCCGGCTCCCCGACTCGCTCGCCGAGCGCCTGTCTTATGGGCAGTGAGGGTTGGCGCGCTAATTGCCTCCTAACCTGAAGGTAACCGGCTCAGCCTCTAAAGTCAGGTCGCGGATGGGCCTTGGGACCCGCGCATTCTTCGCCGCCGGGCTCGGCTTTGCCGCGGCCTTCCTCGTCGCGTGCGGCGGGGGCGCGGGCCTACTCTCGAGCACCGACGCCAACCGGCTCAACAGCCAGCTGGACGCAGTCTCCTCGGCTGCCGCCGCGGGCCAGTGCGGCGCCGCGTCGAGCGCCGCGCAGGCGTTCAGCAGCGCGGTGGCGGACCTCCCGGGCACCGTCAACACGACGCTGATCCAAGACCTCAATCAGGGTGCGATCACGGTCGGGCAGCTGGCCGCCGCGGACTGCCGGACCGCGAGCACCCGCAGCACGACCTCCACCACCTCGAGCTCGTCTTCGAGCAGCTCCTCGTCGACGTCGAGCTCCACGCCCACCACCAGCTCCTCGACGCCGACCAGCAGCACGCCGACGACGAGCAGCTCTGCAACCACGACCGCTCCGCCGGGTACTTCTTCCACCGGCTCGAACGGGGGGGCTGGGCTCAGTGGCGGCGCGGGAGCCGGCAACGGCAACGGCGGAAGCGGACCATGACAGGCACGACGACAATCGCAG
>JAFAZB010000500.1 GCA_019240015.1 Solirubrobacterales bacterium | reverse complement strand
GGCGTATACGTGTTGTTCATGCTGCCGTTGTTCAGAATCCCGCAGCTGGGGTTGTAGTCGATCGTCCCGAACGAGCTGCTGTTGCTGCCCTGCAGGTTGACCCCGCCGTTGGTCTCGATCCCGCCGGGGATGCTCGAGTTGTTGGCGTCGATGTTGACCGCGTAGGTGCAGTTGTTGCCGCCTGCAAACAGCGCGGTGGTGATCGGCGTCGAAGCGCTGGTGGCGGTGGCGATCGCACTCGCGCTGATCATCGGTTTGCTGATGCCGAAGATCGAGCCGAGGCCGCCGCTGCCGTTGATCGCCACCGTCACCTTGACCTGGCTCGAGTTTCCGTTGTAGGGCGTGGTCACGCAGACGCCCGGCGAGCCGCAGCTCGTCGGCACCCCGGGGAGGTTCCGGGTGGCGTAGGTCTGCGCGTCGGTGGTCGCGGTGCTGGTGCTGGTCGGCAGGTCGTCGGCCGCCGCCAGCGCAGCGGCGTCGGCGGCGTTCTGGACCTGCTGCTTGGTCTGCTCCCAGGATCCGGTGTCGATCGCCAGCGCGGCGAAGCCGATGATCGCGACCATCAGGATCGCGACCAGCGCGAGCACGGCGCCGCGCTCATCCCGCGCTCGGCGTTTGATCCGCTCAAGCATCAGCCACCACCCCCGGAGTCCGGTTCGCTGCACACCCCGCGCTCGAGGCTGGGTGGAGCACCGCGATCCCCCGTGAGTCGGACGCCAGCGCGCGGCCGCCGGCGAGCGTTTGCAGCCGGGCCACGAGGGCCGGCTGCGTGGTCGCCGAGCCGACCAATACCTGATAGCCGTCGGCGGCGCGCAGCCAGCCGCGTCCACTCGCGGACTCGAACGCGACCCAGTCGGCGAGCGCCGCCGATGGATAGGCCTCGAGCTGGGCGTCGAAGCCGACGTGCCCGGCGGCATTGGGGTCCAGCCACAGCAGCGCCGAGGCGCTGGCGTCGTCGCCGAGCACTCGTGCGCACGGATGCGCCGAGACATACGATGCGGTGGCCGCGAGCGCGCGCAGCGGCGCGTGCGACTCGAATGCGCCGGGACCGCGGATCACCAGTTGGCCGAGCCCCAGGCATGCGAGCGCCGCCGCCGTGAATGGCACCAGGTCGAGCGTCGCCTCACGCCAGGGTCGGGCGAGGGGCGCCGGCAGCGCGAAGCGCACGCGCGGGAGCGCCCCGCGGAGCGCGTCGGCCACGAGCGCGGACGCGGCGAGCCCGAGCCACACCTCGTTGCGCACCGCGATCGCCGCCGCGATCGCCGTGAGCACGAACGCGAGCGCCAGCACCCAGGCCGGGCGTCGGCCGCCGCGCATCGCGAACCCGGCCGCGATCAGCCCGATCGCCAGCGGGATCGCGAACTGGAAGAACGACAGCGCCGGGAAGCTCGGCGGATTCCACTCGACGTCGGCCAGCCCCAGCGCATGATTGCCGAGCATCTCCCGGTAGTAGCCCAGCATGTGGACTCCGTAGGGAGTGGCGAGTGCCGTCAAGGCCGCGCCCGCGGCGAGCACCAGGTACGCCGCACGTGCGCGCCGGCATCCGGGTCCGCGGCGGCTCACCGCGCGGCCGAGCAGGTACGCGACCGCGAGCGCCGCGCCGACCAGCACCGAGCCGTGGAGGTTCGCCCACAACACCAGCACGGCGAGCAGCGCGAGCGCCCGCCAGCTGGGCTCCGGGCGCTGGGAGTCCTCGACGCACAGCCACAGGACCGCGACGAACAGCGGGATCGCGAACAGCTGGGCGCGGATGAACGTCAGCCCGAGCGTCGTGAACAGCGCCAGCGCCGCGCAGCAGAACGTGAGGCTCATCGAAGCCCCGCGCCGGCGGAGCAGCACCGCCAGCCCGGCGAGGCCGCCGCCGAACGAGGCCGCCGACAGCAGCGCCAGCCCGTTGTACCCGGCCACGCGCCAGCTCTCGTAGTCGATCACGGCCGCCAGCCACTGCTGGTCCACCACCCCGCGCCCGCCGGCGGCGAGCGTCAGCGTCGCGTGGTGCGGCAGGCCGTGCTGGATGATCCAGCGTCCCGAGTAGAGCAGCAGGTAGGTGTCGGCCCACAGCGAGCCGAACCCGGGCGAGCCCAGACAGACCGCCACCGCCCCGACCAGGGCGGCCACCGCGAGCGTCAGCCGCGTGCGGTTGCGATGCTGGTGCGAGCCGCTCACGATGCCGAAGTCACGCCGCTTGCGCCGCCGCACGCAGAATCACCATGCGCTCACCGTCGTCGTACAGGGTGCGGCTGCCGCGCTCGCCCAGGAACGCCCGGACCGCCAGTGCGTCGTGCTTTCGGTCGAGCACCAACAGGCGGTACCCACGCGCGCCGGCGCTCCAGTCGGCCCCCAGCACCGACAGCACCGCTTGGAGCCTTTGCAGCTGCCCGCCAGGCAGCAGCTCGTAGCGGACGTCGTAGGCGAGCCTGCCGCTGAGCCCCGGATCGCGCCACAGCAGCCAATCCGCGAACCGGTCGTCGGTCAGCACCCGCAGCGAGGGGATCGCGCGGGTGGCCCGCTCGACCGCGCTCAGGACGCCCGCACGCTGGTAATTGAACTCGAGCGTGGCGCTCGGACGCGCGAGCGTGACCACCGTGGCGAGCGCCACCGCGGCCACGGCGGTAGCGCTGAGCAGCGCGTTGACCGGCCCGCGCAACCGGTCTCGAACCTGCTCCCGGCCGCTCGCCAGCCCGAGCGACAGCGGCAGCACGATGACGGCGAACAGGGCGAAGAACAGGACGTTGCGGATCACGGCGACGCTGCCGGCCGCGAGCACCAACAGACTGAGCCGCTCCCAGCTGGTCGTGTTGGCGGGGGAGCGGCCAAAGGACCACAGCGCGACGCCGGCCAGCAGGAAGAATGCGCCGGCGGTGAGCGATGCCGATGTGATCGGCTGCCACTCGGTGACCGCGTGGGTGAGGGTCCCGCCGAACAGCGTCGCCTTGTAGTAGGCGACGATGCCGAGTCCGTACGGGGTGGCCAGCAGGCTGAGCAACGCTCCCAGCACCAGCGTCACCGGGCGGGCCCAAGCCGCCGCCGAGCTGGTCAGCGTGCTTCTGCGCTCCCACGCCAGCGTCACCCCGCGCAGCACGACCAGCAGCGCGCCCTGGGTGACGGTGCCGTGGAGATTGGCCCAGAGAACCAGGATCGGAAGGCACCAGTAGACCCGCCGTGAAGGGGTGCGGCTGTCGCTTGCCAGCAACCACGCCAACGCCACGAACAGCGGCATCGCCAGCTCCTGGGTGCGCACCTCCCGCGAGGGCACGATCAAGAACAGCGCTAGCGGCAGCACCACGGCAACGCCGCGCGGAACGGCGCCCAGTCGTCGCGCTGCGAGGACCGCGCCTCCCACCCCGGCGGTTAGCAGCGCGACGTTGAACACGCCCAGCAGACCGAGGCCTCCGAGCAGATACACCGCGTAGCTGACCAGCTGCGAGAGCCACTGCTGGTCGACCCACCGAACGCCGTGGGCGATCACCGTCAGGGACTCGTGCTGGGGCAGGCCGGCATGCCAAATCTCGCGCCCTGTCACCAGCGCCAGCCAGCTGTCGACATCGAACGCACTCGGCAGGCTCGCCAGCAGGACCGCGCCCAACGCCAGGATCGCCACGCCCAACAGCACATCGGAGCCCCGCTGCGAGAAGACGGCCGGCAACGCCCGCAGCCGGCCACGGGTCAGGGCAGCCTCGCGCGGCAACGCCAATGAGGACATGGAGATTGATCGTCCGCAGGGGCCCGCACCGTGATGCGACGATGCGGTAGGTCGGCCTAGACGAAGGTCTAGCTAGACGCCGTCACCACGGGGCGATACGTCCTCAGCGTGCCCCTCCGAGCCGAAGGCGAACACCCGCTCCGCGGGTCGCCCACGATCCTGATCGCGACCGCGGTGCTGCTGGTCGTGGCGCTCGCGGCACTGCTGGGCAGGATCGGCGCCGACTCGCAGTGGCTGGCCGCGCTTGGACATGCGATCGCCACTCATCATGCGATCCCGCCGGGCGTCCCGTTTGCGGCGGCCCCAACCAGTCACTGGCCGAACGCGCTGGTGTTGGCGGAGCTCCTGTTCAACGGGCTCGAGCGCGCGATGGGGGACCGGGGGCTGATGCTCGCGCAGCTGCTTGCGGTAGCGGGTGCGTTCGCGGTGCTGGCCGCCGACGCACGCGCCGGGGGCTCCGGTCCCGTTGGGACCAGCGCGACCTTGCTGATCGCGGGGATCGGGAGCCTGCCGAGTCTGGCGATCGCGCGGGTGCAGCTGTTCTCGGTGGTGCTGTTTCCGGTCCTGGTGGCGCTGTTGCGCGCGCAGTCGCGGCGGCCCTCGTCGCGTATCTGGCTGGTGGTGCCGCTGCTGGCGCTGTGGTCGAACCTGCACGCGGCCGCGTTGCTGGGCGTGCTGGTGGTCTGGGTCTACCTGACGGCCGACTTCAAGCGCCGTGCACGATGGACGTCGCTCGGGGTGGGGGTGGCCTCGCTCGCGGCGCTGTGCGCCACCCCGGCCCTGGCGCGCACGCCCGACTACTACCAAGGCGTGCTCACCAACCTGGCCGCCGAGCGCGGCGAAGGGATGTGGGGTCCGCTGTCGCTGTCGGTGCCGCTCGACCTGGTGCTGATCGGAGCGGCGGTGCTGTTGTGCGTACGGCTGCGGCGCTCGCGGCTCGAGCCGTGGGAATGGACCGTCGCGGTCGTGCTCGCCGCGCTTACGATCAAGGCGTCGAGGGACGGGGTGTGGCTGCTGTTCTTCCTCGTCGCGCCGGCCGCGAGAGCGCTCAAGCCGAGGCGCACCTGGGAGCGGCTGGTGCCGGCGGGAGTTGGCCTTTCACTGGCCGCGATCGGGCTGGCCGCGGCCAGGGGCCCGATAACCGTGGGCGCGAGCCGCGGGCTCGTCGCCAGCGCCGTGGCACTAGCGCATGGCTCGCCGGTGCTCGCGGGCGGCGCGATCGATGAGCAGGTGGCGCTGGCCGGCGGTCGGATCTGGGTGGGGGATCCGCTTGATGCGTTTCCGCGCTCGGACCAGGCGGCGTACCTCGATTGGCTGAACGGGGACGCATCCGGACGCCGCGCGCTGACGCCGCAGGTGCGCGTCGTGCTCGTCGCTCGGGGGAGCGCCTCGCAAGCTCTGATGACGCGAACCGAGGGCTTCGTCGAGATCGCCGCAGACCGCAGCGCGACGATCTACGAGCGGCAGGGCTCGCCCGTCGCGGGGCTGCGATGAGCGTCGACGCGCGAGCGCTTGCCGCCGGCGTGCCCCGGTGGGAGCTCGACTGGCGGCGGCTGGGCCGGCGGGCGCTGCTCGGGGCGATCGTCCTGTTGGCCGCCACCACCCTGTACCGCAACGCGCTCCAGGGCGAGGCCGGGTGGGACTTTCACGGCGGGATCTGGCAGGCGGCGCAGGACCTTCTGCACGGGCGCTCGCCGTATCTGACCCCTGACTGGCGAGCGCTGCTGCACGCAAGCAACGCGTTCATCACCCCGCCGCCGCTGGCGGTGCTGGCGATACCGCTGTCCGTATTGCCGTTCGTGCCGGCGACCGTGCTCTGGAACCTGCTGTGCCTCGGCGCGCTGCTCGCGGCGCTGTGGATCGTGGATGTCCGGGATTGGAAGCTCTACCTGTTGGCGGCTTGCTCGTTCCCGTTCGTCGCCAGCGTCGCGCTCGGACAGCCGGATGGCCTGTTTGCGTTGGCGCTAGCGGTGGCCTGGCGCCGGCGCGGCTCCTGGGTCGGGGCGGTGGCGGCCGGCGCGCTGATCGCAGCCAAGCTGCTGGCCTGGCCGCTGGTCCTGTGGCTGCTGGTGACCCGGCGACTGCGCAGCTCGCTGGTCGCGATGGCCACCGCGGCGGGCCTGCTGCTCGGCAGCTGGGCGCTGATTGGCTTCCAGGGGCTGGCCGAATACCCCCGCCTGCTGTCGGCCGACGCCCGGGCGTTCGAGGATCAGTCGCACTCGGTGACCGCGGCCGCGATGCGGCTTGGCGCTTCGGCGAGGCTCGGCCAGCTCGTCGCGGTGGCGTGCGCCGTCGCGATCGCGACGCTGATCGTGTGGGTCGCGCGGGGCAGCGACCGTGGCTGGTTCGTCGCCGCGATCGCCGTGGGGCTGCTCGTCTCGCCGATTCTCTGGACCCACTATCTGCTCGCGCTGCTGGTTGCGCTCGCGATCGCCCGACCACGGCTCGACCGGGCTTGGCTGCTGACGCTCGCGTTCTGGCTCTCGCCCGCCGAGACTTCCCCCGGCTGGCAGATCTGGGTGGTGCTGATCGCTGCGTGCGCGCTCGCGGTCGTGGCCGCCAGGCCAACGCCGGCGGAGCGACCCTCCCGATGAACCAGACGCTCGCCACCCGCAGTCCGCGGGCGGCGCCCTGGAAGGAGGCGTCGCGCGGGCTGGGGCGGGTGTTGGCCAGCTCCTCGGTGACCGCGCGAGCATTCGTGGCCTCGCGGCTGATCGTGATCCTCGCCGGCGCGATCGGAGTGCTGACCGCCTCGCAGCGGCCACGGGCGATCTTCAACTCGGCGGGC
>JAFAZB010000473.1 GCA_019240015.1 Solirubrobacterales bacterium | reverse complement strand
CGTTGATGCTGAACGCGACCGCGACCTCGTCCGCCCGCCCGGCTGCGTCCGCCGCCTCGCGCGCCAGCCGCACCGCCACGCGCGCGACGTCCATCCAGTGCACCGGCTCGGCGCCCTCGAGCAGCTTGGCGCCGCCGTCGCGCAGCGCGCTTGGCAGCCCCCAGGTATTGGTGGAGATCACGTCGCATCCGGCCTCGACGTAGCGCCGATGCACGCTCGTCACCTCGGCCGGCGAGTCGCCGATCGCGGTCAGCCCCCACAGGTGCTCTTCGAGCTCCGGGCGCTCGCCACCGACCTTGATCAGCTCGGTCCCGGTCGCGCCGTCGAGCATCACGCAGCGATCGGTGGCGATCATCCGCGCGATCCGGGCATAGCGTTGCTGCTGCGCGACCTCCGGGGTGTTCACCTGTCCGCCCTCACTAGTGTCGCCAAAGCATCAGTATCCCGGACCGTGAGCTGGGACGGACCCGCGCATGCGCGGGTCCGCGGGGGCGCGCATGCGCGCCCCCGGGCGGCGGCGCATGCGCCGCCGCCGAACGACATCTGGCTCACTTCCCTACCTCCCGAGTAGGTGCTCTCTGCAAAACGGGCAGGTAGAGTGGCACACGTGAGCGCCGAGACGATCGAGGCCACGCTGATCGAGCTGCTCGCGCTCGAGCGCGAGCGAACCGAGCTGGAGTACGTGGGGCGCTCGGATGCGCTCGAGCGGGTAGGCGATGGCGTGCGGCGGCTCGGAGAGGTGGGCTCGCCGGCGGGGATCCTCGAGCGCGCGGGCGAGGAGCTAGCCAGGAGCTCGCGGCTCGAGCGGGTGCTGATCAGCGAACTGGTCGATGGACACCTGCACCCGCGCGCGCTCTGGACGGGCGAGCAGCGCGCGCCGGCCGATCAACTGCTCGCTCGGCTGCGCGAGGTCCCAATCGCGCTCGAGTACCCCCTGGTCGACCACGAAGTGGCGACCCGGCAGCAGGCCCGGCTGGTGGACGTCGGCCAGGCGGGGCCGCGGGCAGCCGGCCGGCTGCGGGAGGTGCTCGGGTTCCAGCAGTACGTGGTCGCCGCGCTGGTCGTGCAGCGAACCACCGTCGGGCTGCTGCACGCCGACGCCGGCGAGAGCGCACGCGCGCTCGATCCGCTCG
This sequence comes from Solirubrobacterales bacterium, assembly GCA_019240015.1. Lineage (GTDB taxonomy): Bacteria > Actinomycetota > Thermoleophilia > Solirubrobacterales > Solirubrobacteraceae > Palsa-465. The sequence continues at coordinate 2,488 of JAFAZB010000473.1, read as the reverse complement.
ACCTCGAGCTGACCGCGCGTTTCAGCGAGGGCCTGGCGGGGGTGTTCGAGCGCGCGGCGCTGCGCGACATGCTGCGCCTTCACCGCCAGGAGCTCCAATCCGCCGGGCAATGGATCAGCGGACACCTGAGCCGGCTGGCCGTCGAAGCGGGGGAGCGAGGCCCCGCGCCCGGCGGCGCCGGCGAGATCGCCCCCGGGGTCGCCGAGCTGCTGACGCGCCGGGAGCTCGAGGTGCTGGGGCTGCTGGCGAGGGGCCAGACCAACGTCGGGATCGCGTCGCTGCTGATGGTGCGCGAAGGCACGGTCAAGTTCCACGTCAAGAACATCTTGCGTAAGCTCGGCGCCAGGAGCCGCGCCGACGCGGTATCGCGCTACGTGCGGGCGATGGAGGGCACCGGGACGGCGCGATGAGCGCGCTGACCGGGCGGCCCTACGCATTCGACGGCCCGGTCGGCGAGCAGCTGCGGCGGCGGCTGTGCGGCGCGACCGAGCGGGCCGATCGGCTGCTCGGCCGGCCGTCCGATGCCGAGCCCGAGCGCCTGGGGGCGCTGATCGCCGCGCTCGCGGCGCGGCTCGCGGCAGAGGGCGGCGAGCCTGGCCCTCTGGTCGAGGAGCACGCGGCCGGGCTGGAGCGCCTGCGGGAGCGATTCGAGGGCCGCTTCGGGGCCCTGGCAAAGGCCTCCGCGGCGCTCGGTGAGCTGCGTGCGGTCACCTCGCCGCAGGCGATGCTCGCGCGCGCGCCCGCCTTGCTGTGCGCCGGCTCCCGGCTCGAGCGGGTGATCCTGAGCCTGGTGGTGAACGGCTCGATGATCCCCGAGGCCGCGTGCTTCCGGCGCGATCAGGGTCGCGCCCGGCAGGTGCTCGAGCAGCTACGAGCCGATCCGCCGCGCCTCGATCACCCGTTGATCGAGACCGAGCTGCTGAGGCGCCGTCGCGCCACGATCGTGCTCGACGCGCAGCTCCAACCCCGGGTCGACCCCCGCCTGCGCGAGCTGATGGGCTGGCGGTCCTACGTCGCGGCGCCGATCGTCGTGGGCCCGCGAGTGATCGGCGTCGTCCATGCCGACCGGGGCGCCGACCGGCGGCTCGACGCGCTCGATCGCGACGTCCTGTGGGAGTTCGTCAGCGGGCTGGCCCAGGCATATGAGAGCGCCGGCCTGAGACGGACCCTGCGACGCGAGCGCGAGCAGATGCGAGGACTGCTCGAGTGGCTGGGGGCGCGATCGGGTCAGCTCACCGGCGCCCCGATCACGCTCACCAGCACCGACCGGAGCGCCGCCCGGCCGCCCCGGCCGTCCGGCCGGCCTGCGCCGCTGCAAGGTCAGGACGACCGCATGGTGTTCGAGGGACTGCTCACCCGCCGCGAGCTCGACGTGCTGCGGCTGCTCGCCGACGGCGCCACCAACAAGGCGATCGGCGATGCGCTGGTGATCTCCGGCGGGACGGTGAAGTTTCATGTCAACAGCATCCTGCGCAAGCTGCACGCAGCCAACCGCGCGCAGGCCGCCGCCCGCTACCTGCGCCTGCTAGGCATGAAGACTCCCTGACGCCGGCGCCGCCGAGTAGATAAGCTCGCGCGCGATGGCCAACGTGGTTGGACAGCGGGTCCGTCGCCTGGAGGACCCGCGATTCCTGCGGGGCGAGGGCCGTTACGTCGACGATCTGCCGCTTCCCGGAGCGCTGCGCGCAACGTTCGTGCGCTCGGACTGGGCCCACGCCCGGGTGCTCGGGATCGACGCCTCGGCGGCGACCGCGCTGCCCGGGGTGCAGGTGTTCACCGACGCCGAGGTCGGACTCGGGGTCAACCCGGCGCCGCCGTTCATCGGCATCGATCCCCGCATGTTCAGGCCGCTGCTCGCCTCGCAGAAGGTCAGGTTCGTCGGCGACATCGTCGCGGTCGTGCTGGCCGAGAGTCGCGAGGCGAGCGTCGACGCCGCCGAGCTGGTGGAGGTCGAGTACGAGCCGTTGCCGGTCGTGACCGATGCCGCGCAGGCGGCGCGAGACGAGGTGCTGCTGTTCGAGGACGTCGAGACCAACGTGTGCCTCCAGCGCCCGCCGGAAAACCCCGACCAGCAGCTGTTCGACGACTGCGAGGTCCTCACCCGCGGGGTGTCCGTCAGCCAGCGGCTGGCCGCCTGTCCGATCGAGCCCCGTGCGACGGCCGCCCAGTGGGGAGAGGATGGCCGGCTGACGGTGTGGCTCTCGACCCAGACGCCCCACCAGGACAAGATGGTGCTGGGGATGCTGCTCGGCCTCGAGCCGGAGCAGGTGCGGGTGGTCGCGCCCGACGTCGGCGGGGGCTTCGGAGGCAAGGGGCTCGCGGTCGAGGACGTGCTGCTCGCCTGGCTGGCGAGGGCCACGGGCCGGCCGGTGCGCTGGACCGAGACCCGCAGCGAGAACCTCGTCGCGATGCATCACGGCCGTGCCCAGCGGATCGAGTTCGAGATCGGCGGCGACCGCGACGGGCGCGTCAAGGCGCTGCGGCTGAA
>JAFAZB010000437.1 GCA_019240015.1 Solirubrobacterales bacterium | reverse complement strand
GATGGCTCGACCGCTCCGGCATCTGGCCCACGCTCGGCGGCTGCTGCCATTGCGCCCGCGACACGCTGTCCGCGATCCTCGCCGCCGGCTTCGAGCTCGAGCAGCTGGATCGCTTCGCGCTGGGGCCGTCATGGGTGATCACGAACCCCCACGTCCGCGGTCGCGCGAGGGCGCCGGGGGGGTGAGAGCTGGGTTGGTGCACACGGCGGGCGGGCGCTGAGGTCCGGGGGCCGCGGCTAATCTCGGCGGCTCGCGCCGGTTACCCGGTATCCGTCTCGGAGCAGATCCAGAAGCCTCTCCAGGCCGGTCGTCGAACGGGCCGTGAGGGCGATGCCGTTGCCGAGCGCGAGAAGGTCGCTGGCCGCGATGTCTGCTCGGAGCGCGCCAGCATCGCGCGCGCGGTTCGCCAACCGCGTCGCGGCGTCGTGCATCGTGGCTTGCCACTCGGTGAACAGCGCTCCGCGCTCGTCGCCGTCGGGCAGCGTCAGCGCCAGTTCACGCTTCGTGGCGACGTGGCGGACGAACATCCGCAGCCAGTCTGCGAGCGCCTGACTCGGATCGGGCGCTTGCAGCAGTCGTTCGCTCGTCCGTCTGAGCTCATCGACCTCCTCGGCGTATACGGCCACGATCAGCTCGGCCCGGGTGCGGAAGTGCCGATACAGCGTCGCGTTGGCGACGTTCGCGGTCCTGGCGATCTCGTCGAGGGGCACATCGACCCCGCGCTCTGCGAACAGGCGTTTCGCGGTGGCGATCAGCAACGCGCGGTTGCGTTCCGCGTCACGCCGGCGGGTGCGTGGCGCGAGGACGTGACTTGGGTGGAGACCGCTTTCCGGGGACGTCCCCGTTACTCTACGCTCCACCCGCAAGCGGGGAGCTCCCCGGGAAGGAGCCGAGCTCGAGTGCTGCGCGCCGAGGACCGATGGGCAATCGGCGACACCCTGTCGCTCCATGGGCACCTGTTCGACGAGGGTCACCTCGACCGACTCGACGAACTGTTCACCGCCGATGTCGTCTATGACCTCACAGACGTCGGAATGAAGCCACTGCACGGCATCGAGGAGGTCCGCCGCGCGGCCATGGAGCTCGGGGTGGACAACCCGGTCGCCCACCACGTGACGAACATCGTCATCACGAGCGAAGAGGACGACCGCGTCACGGCACGATCCAAGGGCATCGTCGTCCGAGAAAACGGGCGGTGCGGGAGCGCGACGTACGTCGATACGTTGCGACGCGAGGACGGCCGCTGGCGGATCAGTCACAGGATCGTCATGGCTCGCCGGACTCCGCTGAATGGGGCGCACATCGTGGGGACGAACGACTCCTGAGCCCGCGCATCGAGGGCTCGGACCGGCGCGATCCGCGATCCCCCGCGCCCCGCTCGTCGCCAACCCCGCCGAGGTGGCCGGATCACAGCCCTGATCGAGTCGGGGAGACAGGATTTGAACCTGCGACCGCCCGGCCCCCAGCCGGGTGCGCTACCAGACTGCGCCACTCCCCGTGGTTGCGTTGATTCTAGGCTTCCTGTCCGGCCACGGCCACACGGTGCGGGTACCCTCCCGTGGGGGCGTCAGTGACGCGCGGCGGTAGCTCAATGGCAGAGCCTCGGCCTTCCAAGCCGATTATGCGGGTTCGATCCCCGTCCGCCGCTTGAGCGGGCCGCGGGAGCCGCCGGGCGCGACGGCAGGGGCTCGAGGGTGCGGGGCGGGCCGGGGCGGCGCTACTCCCCCATCACCTTGATCACGAGCCGCTTTGGCCGCCCGCCGTCGAACTCGCAGTAGAAGATCTGCTGCCACGGGCCGAGATCGAGCTTGCCGGCGGTCACGGGCACGATCACCTGGTGGTGGACCAGCATGTTCTTGAGGTGCGCGTCGCCGTTGTCCTCGCCGCCCCGGTGGTGGCGGTAGTCGCCCGGGCTGGGTGACAGCGCCCTGGCTACGTCTCCGTCGGGCTCCCGCCAGCTGGGCGGTGCGAGCTTGTCGAGCCACTCGAGCGCGTCAGCCTGGATCCCAGGCTCGTCGTCATTGACCCACACGCCGGCGGTGATGTGCATCGCGGACACGAGCACCATCCCTTCGCTGATCCCGGACTCGTCGACCGCGCCCTCCACGTCGCTGGTGATGCGGACGAACTCCCGCCGGCGGCCGGTGTTGAAGGTGCGGTAGACGGTGTGGGAGGTCATGGCGAAGCGAGCGGGGGACCGAGGAATCGAACCTCGAGCCAGGGTTTTGGAGACCCCGATGTTGCCGTTACACCAGTCCCCCCAAGGGTCAGCGCCATCGTAGCGACGGCCAAACGGGCGAGCGGGGGCGCCGCGCGCGGGGGCGGCGACTCATGTCCGCCCGAACTCGGTGCCCGGCTTCAACACCATCAAAATCGCACACTGGGGGCGCGCCTCCGGAGGGTGTGGGCGATAGCCGCGACCACAGCGTTACTCGCGGACCAACCCACGATCAGGCGGCGACCAGTGTGCGATTTGGATCGATTCCGGGCCGCGCCGCCTGGGTCGATTCCGGGCCACGCCGCCCCGGTCGACGACGGCGAAGGCGCCCGCCCGCCGCGGTGCGGCGAACGTGGTCGCCCCCCACGGTCGGCGACGGCGGTCGCAGCAAGTGCATGCGGGCGGAGGGACTCGAACCCCCATGGGCTTGCGCCCACCGGCACCTAAAGCCGGCGCGTAGACCAATTCCGCCACGCCCGCAAAGCGCAAACGACAGCGATTCTAGGGTCCGACGGGGCGCGGCGACCGCCGCAGCGCAGCCCGCCCGCCCGGGGTGACGGCCCCCCCGCGCAGCCCGCCCGCCCGGGCGACACCGCGCCCCGGGGCGCGACGAGCCCCGCACCACCGCCCGCCCGACCGGGCCGACGCCCCGCCGCCGGACCGGGCCAAGGCCCGCCCGCCCGCCCGGGCCGACGCCCCGCCCACACAGATCCACGCGCACCGAAACTGCCGCCTGCGCACCGGCGCCGAGGTATGGTCCGCGCCATGCCACCGGTGAGGCACCTGAGGCCCGGCTACACGGTCGTCCACCCCAACCGCGACAAGGCGATCTGCAAGGCAACGAAGGCGATCGTGGTCGCGATCCTGCTGGTCTCGGTGGCCCTGATGCTGATCGTGACGATTGGGGGCTGGAGCAAGCTTCAGGGCCTCAAGCCGCTCAACTTCGCGTGGTGCATCGCGTACGTGATCGCGGCGTTCTACATCTGGCGCTGGTCCCGGGGGCTGCTGCCGATGGCGGCCGCGCTGGGGATCCTGCTGCTGATCATCGCGATCGTGGCCGGAACCGGGATCACCGGCACGAGCTGGTTCGACCGCAGCCACGCCGGCTTCGCCGCCCCCCAGACGCTATTTGGCGGCAAGGGCCTCACGCCCGGCGAGCTTGGCTTCATCACGATCCTGATGGCTCCCGTGCAGCTGCTGCTGATCTTCTTTTCGATGAGCGGCTTCGCACAGGGCTGGAACGTGGAGGAAGAGGTCCCGATCGAGGAAGCGGAGCGCCGGGGACGCAAACCGCGCGCTCCCCGAGGCAGGACGGCGACGGCCTAGATCGGCGCCGGCGCCCTGATGCGGCGGGTGGGATTCGAACCCACACGTCCCGAAGGACAATGCCTTTTGAGGGCATCGTGTCTACCGTTCCACCACCGCCGCGGGCAGCCGCAGTCTAACTGCGCGGGCTGACTTTGCTCGCGACCCGGGCGGGCGCCTCAACCAGCTCCAGGAGCTGATA
>JAFAZB010000145.1 GCA_019240015.1 Solirubrobacterales bacterium | reverse complement strand
GAGGGCGACGGCCTGCCAGATCGGAAGCCTCCCGCGCCCGTCGGCGGACCCGTCGGCGGACCCGTCGGAAAGCCCCGCGCGCGAGTGTTCCACCGAGCCGACCGCGCGGAGCACTCCTACGCCACGGCGGTCGGGTCGCCCCGGCGCGAGCGGGAGATCCGCACGATCACGTACGCGATCGCCGCGACCAGCAGCGCGGCGGCGACGTAATCCACGTACTCGAGGTTGTGGCGCCAGCTCTGCCACTGGCTGCCGACCGCATTGCCGAGGACCCCGAGCGCGCTGATCCAGATGATCGAGCCGATCGTGGCGAAGGCGGCGAAGCGCACGTACCCCATCCGGGCCACGCCGGCCGCGTAGGGGAACGCCGCGCGCGCGAACGGGATGCAGCGCGAGATCACGATCACCGGCGCGCCGTAGCGCTCGAACCAGCGTTGCGCACGGTCCAGCCGCGCCGGCGAGATGTGCAGCTTGTTGCCGTGGCGCTCGACCAGCTCCTCGCGCCCCCAGTAGCCGATCGCGTAGGCGATCGAGGCCCCGATCATGTCCCCGAGCACGCCGAAGACCAGGATCCCGACGATCGTCAGGTGGCCATCGGACACGTTGAAGCCGGCGAACAGCATGGTCGGCTCCGAGCCCGGGGCGCCGATCACGCCCGAGGTCATGGTCAGCAGCGCCACGCCGGCGTAGCCGAGGTCGCGGATGATGTGCGTCGCCAGGGTGACGAGCGAATCGGTGACGGACGCAAGGGCGATGAGCACCGCGGAGGAATGTAGCGACCAGGGCCCAGTCGGCGACCACGGGCGAATGAGCGTTTACTCACGCGTCCAATGCGAGTCCCAACCCGAGGTCCAATGCGAGGTCCATGCGAGGCTCACCCCGACGTCCAACGCGAGGTCCAATGCGGATCTGGGTCGACCTGACCACCTCCCCCCATGTGCTGGTGCTCCGGCCGGTGATCGAGAGCCTGCGCGCCCGCGGGCACGAGGTCGAGGTCACCGCGCGCGACTTCGCCCAGACGCTCGAGCTATGCGAGCGCTTCGGGATCGCCCACACGGCGATCGGGCGCCACCGTGGAGGCCGGCTCGGCGCCAAGGCGCTGGGCCTGGCCGACCGGTCGCTCGCGCTCACCCGGTGGGCCCGCGGCCGGCGCTTCGATCGAGCCCTCGGCCACGGCTCCAACGACGTGATGGTCGCGGCCAAGCTCCTGCGCATCCCGAGCGCCACCACCTTCGACTACGAGTGGGCGACCGTGCAGCACAACGTCAACTGCCGGCTGGCCGCCGACGTGGTGCTCCCGGACGCGATCCCGCCCGAGCGCCTGTACCGCTACGGCGCCCGCGGCAAGATCCGCGCCTACCCCGGCCTCAAGGAGGAGTACTACCTGGCCGACTTCGAGCCCGACGAGGCGATCCTGGGCCGGCTGGGGCTTGACCCGGCGCAGCCGATCGCGGTGGTTCGCACACCCCCCGCAGTGTCGCTCTATCACCGCTTCGAGAACGACCTGTTCGCCGCGGTGCTCGACCGACTGGCCGCCGGCCCGGCCCAGTCGGTCGTGCTCCCGCGCACCCCCGAGCAGCGCACCGAGCTCGAGCGCACCGGACGCTTCGTCGTGCCCGAGCGCGCCATCGACGCCCAGTCCCTGATCGCCTACGCCGACGTGGTGGTGTCGGCCGGCGGCACGATGAACCGCGAGGCGGTGGCGCTCGGCACGCCGGTCTACACGGTGTTCGAGGGCCGGCTCGGCGCCGTCGACGAGCGCCTGATCTCCGAGGGGCGGCTGCGGCGGCTGACCGATCCAGGCGCGCTCGAGATCGTCAAGCGACCCGTCCCCCAGACCGCCGAGCAGCGCGTGCGCCGCGACCCCGCCGTGCTGGCCGACCTCCTGCTCGGGGCGCAACCTTGGCCCGGCGGGGCGTGTTAGGGTCCTGAACCGCCTGAGGAGGTCGCCATGTCCAGGATCACGTCAAAGCTTCGCCTGCCCGCCGCCGCCACCGCGCTCGCCTGCGCGCTCGGTCTGGGCGCGGCTGCCGCGCAGGCCGCCGACATCGGCGCCTACA
>JAFAZB010000105.1 GCA_019240015.1 Solirubrobacterales bacterium | reverse complement strand
CCCACCGCGTCGAGCAGCGCGCGATCGTGGGAGACCAGGATCAGCGAGCCCTCGAACGCCCGCAGCGCCTCCTCGAGCGCCTCGCGGCTCTCCAGATCCAGGTGGTTGGTCGGCTCGTCGAGGATCAGGACGTTGGCGCCCGAGCTGACCAGGATCGCCAACGCCAGCCGCCGCCGTTCCCCGCCCGAGAGCCCCGCGAGCGGCTTCTCGGCCTGCTCGCCTGAGAACAGGAAGCTGCCGAGCAGCGCCCTGGTCCTGCCGGGCGTGAGGCCGGCGGCGTGCTGGGCCGCCTCGAGCACAGTGCGGGCGGTTCCGGCGGCGAGCTCGTCGGCGTGCTGAGAGAGAAAGCCGAGCTTGACGTTGTGTCCAGTGCGAAGCTTGCCGCCGGCCAGCGCCCGGCGCCCCGCCAGCGTTTCGATCAAGGTGGTCTTGCCGGCGCCGTTGGGTCCCACGAGCGAAACGTGCTCGCCGCGCTCGAGCCACAGCTCGGCGCCCTCGAGCAGCAGCTTCTCCCCCGCGATCAGGTGGCCGTCGGTCAGCTCGAACACGACCCGGCCGCTGCGCTCGGGGGGGCGGAAGGCGATCTGGAGCGAGCCGCCGTCGGAGCGGGGCTCCGCGACGCGCTCGATCTTCGCCAGCCGCTTGGCCCGTGACTGCGCCTGTCGGGCGCGGGTTCCGGCCCGGAAGCGGGTCACGAACTGCTCCAGCCGCTCGATCTCGACTCGCTGGCGCTCGACGGCGCGCCCGAGGGCCAGCTCACGCGCTGCCTTCTCCCGCCGCCAGGCATGCCACGGCCCGGGAAAGAACTTCCCGCTGCGGGCCTCTGAGCCGGCCTCCAGCTCGAGCACCGAGGTCCCCACCGCCTCCAGGAACCAGCGGTCGTGGGCCACCAGCACCACGGCCGCATCGAGCCCATCGAGGTGCTGCTCGAGCCACTCGAGCGAGGCGATGTCGAGGTGGTTGGTCGGCTCATCGAGCAGCAACAGGTCCGGATCGCCGGCCAGCGCGCGCCCCAGCGACGCCCGCGTCAGCTCGCCGCCGGAGAAGCTGCGCAACGGGCGGTCCAGATCGTCGGGGCGAAACCCCAGCCCGCGGAGCGTGGCCAGCGCCCGCTCGCGCCAGGCGTAGCCGCCGGCGTGCTCCAAGCGCGCCTGGGCGCCGGCGTAGCGGTTCAGGGTCGCGTCGTCGTGTGCGCCACCGGCCATCGCCTGCTCGAGCGACGCCAGCTCCCGCTCGATCGCGACCAGCTCGGCGGCACCGGAGACGACGTACTCGCGCAGGCTCAGCCCCCGCTCGCGCGGCGGGCGCTGGTCGTGCAGCGCCACCTTGGCCCCCTTGGCGAGCACCAGCTCGCCACGGTCGATCGAGGCCTCGCCGGCGAGCATTCGCAGCAGCGTGGTCTTGCCCGAGCCGTTGCGCCCCGAGAGGGTCATCCGGTCGTGGCGCTCCAGCTTGAAGGAGATCCCGCGCAGCAGCGGTTCACCGGCGATGTCCTTGCCCAGGTCGGATGCGATCACGACTGCCATCGGCACGCATGGTGGCAAGCCGCCGTTAGCATCAGGCTGGTGCGCGCGCCCCCGTGGCCACCCGAGCCCCCCGTTCAGATGCCGCCCGCCCGGACGCTGGCGGTCCCGGACCGCGGGGAGCTGTTCCTGCGTGACAGCGGCGGCGACGGCGCGCCCGTGCTGCTGCTCCACGGCTGGATGGTGAGCGCCGATCTGAACTGGTACGGCGCGTACGGCGATCTGACGCGAGCCGGCTATCGCGTGCTGGCGCTCGATCACCGGGGCCACGGGCGGGGTCTGCGACCGCTGGCGCCCTTCAGGCTGGCGGACTGCGCGGCCGATGCGGCCAGCGCGCTGCGCACGCTGGATCTGGCGCCGGCGACCGTCGTCGGCTACTCGATGGGCGGCGCGATCGCCCAGCTGGTCGCGCACGAGCACCCCGACGTCGTCAGCGGCCTGGTGCTGAGCGGGACCGCCCAGCACTGGAAGGACCGCGAGACCCGCCGGGTGTGGAAGGCGATGGGCGTGCTGGGGCTCTCGTTGTCGCTGGCGCCGAGGCTCACCTGGCGCGCCGGCTTTCGCCGCGCCGGCTTCCGGGAGTCGCGTGAGACCGTGTGGATGCAGTCGGAGCTGATGCGGCACGACGCCAAGGACATGGCCGAGGCCGGCCGCGAGCTCGGGCGGTTCGATTCCCGGCCGTGGCTCGGATCGATCCAGGCCCCCACCGCGGTGGTGCTGACGACACACGACGAAGCTGTCGCCCCGAGCAAGCAGCGCGAGCTCGCGGCGGCGCTCGGCGCACCGGTGTTCGAGGCGCCGATCGGGCATCTGGCGCTGGTTGCCGAGCCCGGCCGCTACAACCCGGCGCTGCTGCGTGCGCTCGAGGCGGTCGGCGCCCGCGAAGCCGCAAAAGTGGCGTAGGCTTTCAGCCAGCGATGCGCCGCACCCGGATCATGACCGCGCTGCTGGTGTTCACGGTCACGCTGCTGACCATCGCCCCGAACGCGTTCGCGCGGGCCGACGGCGGCGAGGGGTGGTACGGAGAGACCGACGACAAGGTGATCACCAGCACGATGTTCGTGGTGATCGCGTTCTTCCCGACCCTGATCCTGGTCCTGTCGCTGATCCAGTGGCGCCTCGACAAGCGCAAGCACGCAAAGATGGAGGCGGCCAGGCGGCGGGCCGCCAACGCCGACTGGCGCGGGGGCTGGTAGCGCGCGCCCCGGCCGGCGCTAGATCCTGAACACGGGGATCAGGCGCTGTTCGTGCTCGGCGTCGATCCGCGCGATCACCTCGATGTGCTGCTCGAGCCCCGAGCCGCGCAGCTTGGTCGCGAGCAGCTCGTCGACCTGGAAGATCCCGGCGCTGTTCGACATCGCGATCTCGACTCGGACCGCGCGGTCGCGCCCGGCGGCGATCCGAACCTCCTCGATCGCGTAGGCCGATAGCGAGTGGATGTTCTGGTGGCCGGACTCGAACGGCACCCGCGAGCGACCGCGAGCCATGTCGAGCGCGTCGGCGATCCGCACGATTCCCGCCTCGATCGTGAACGGAGCGCCCTTTCGCCGGTGCCCGATGATCGCGTGCAGCGCCTCGGCGACGATGATCGAGCGCTCGGGCTCCTCATAGACCTCGGCGAGCAGCGACGGCAGCTTGTCGGCCGCCAGAAACAGGCTGTAGCGCTCGTGATCCTCGCGGTGGATCGACATTCCCACGCAGTGCAGCAGGCAACCGGCCGCGATCACCACCTCCGCGTCGCGCTCGCTCATCGCGTAATCGGTGCTGACGCTGGGGGCTACCCCGCGCCGGAACAGCAGCCGGGCCAGCCGCAGGCCGATGTTGAGCACGATCTGGATGTGCACCCAGCTGTGGTCCGACATTCCCAGCCGCCGGGTCGCGTTGACCGCCGAGACATGCCACCAGGCCTTCAGCTGCTGGTCGGCGTTGACCGCTTCGAGCAGGCGCTCCAGGCGGCGGTTGCCGCGGGTCGGGGCGCGCAGGCGAACCTCGGCCAGCGCTTCGCGTGGCGGCAGCGGCGGCTCCAGCGCCCGGGGGCCGGGGGCGAGCGGCTCGTCGCTCACCCGGCCGCCTCCAGCAAGACCCCCTCGCGCAGCCCGCCACGACTGATCGTGAGCGCGGCGCCGAACAGCTCTGACGCGGCCTCCAGGATCAGCAATCCTGCCGGCAGCAGCTTGACGCGCTCCAGATCGAGCGAGAACCGGTTCGCGATCTCGCTCGCGCGGCGGCTCGCCAGCAGCTTCAGCGAACGCGCGAACGCGTCGGCATCGAGCAGCGGCCCGGCGAGCTGACGCAACGAGGTGGCGCTGCCGCCGACCGCGACCGCCTCGGTGGGGTTTGGCACCTCGAGCCCGTCCAGCGAGCGGGCGATCTGCTCGCGGGCATGGCTCAGCTCCGCCGCCGACGGAGGGTCCGAGCGCAGGCAGCTGTCCGCGAGGTCCCCCGACCCGACCGCGACCGAGGTGCACCATCGAACGCGGTCGGGCGCGGTCCCGACGACCAGCTCCGACGAGCCACCGCCGACGTCGACCACTCCCAGCTCCCCGGCGGGCACGTGGCCGAGCGTACGGGCGGCGCCGGCGAACGCCAGCCGCGCCTCTTCGTCGCCGGACAGGATCCGCACGGTCAGCCCGCAGGCGCGCCGGATCGCCGCGACCAGCTCGGCGCCGTTGGCAGCGCTGCGGATCGCGGCGGTGGCGACGCCCGTGACGTCGGCGACGCCGAGCTCGCCCGCCGTGCGCAGCTGCTCGCGGACGACCCCGACCAGCTCATCGATCTTGTCCTGGTCGATTCGCCGATCGTTCCGAAGGCTCCGCCCCAAGCGGGTGAAGGCACGCTGCTGGTGGACCTCGATCAACTCCCCGCCGTCGCACTCCGCGACCAGCAACCTGGTGGTGTTCGAGCCGATGTCGATGCACGCCCGGCGCACGGGCTAGGCGAGCGTCTTGCGGGGCGGGATCGCGGGTCTCCTGCTCCAGCTGCTCGCCTCCGGGATCCGAGGACGAGCGCGGGAAGGGGCGAGCTTGGCAGGCGCCGCTCGCAGCACGATCCAGGCGAGCACGGCGATCGCCAAGCCGCCGGCGCCCGCGGTCCCTAGCGCTACGCGGGGTCCCGCCAGCGCCGCGATCGCTCCTCCGAGCAGGATCCCGCCCCCCGGCGCGGCTTGCGCGATCGACTCGCTCAGGCTCACCACGAGCGCCATCCAGCGCTCCGGGGTGCGCTCCTGGACCGCAGTTTGCGACGCCATCGAGAGGACTCCGTTTCCCCCGCCTCCCGCGACGGCCCCGGCGACGGCCACCGCCAACGTCGGGGCCACGGCCATCACCAGGAACCCGATTCCGATCACGACGGTGCTGAGCGAGATCAGCGAACGGGCCGAGCGGCCCCGCCAGCGCGCGTACACGGCACTCCCCGCGACCGCCCCGGCCCCCCATCCGGACAGCAACGCTCCGTAGCCCCCAGCGCCCGCATGGAGCGAGTGCTGGGCCAGCACGACCTCGACTGGGATCGAGATCGTGAACACCACGAACGTGACCCCGTAGACGATCAGCAACGCGAGCAGCGGGGAGTCGCTGCGGACGTGCCGGATGGCGGCTCGCAGGCGGCCGCGCGCCGGCGTCCGCTCCGGCGAGACCGATGGGAGCCCGCGGGCGCTCACCAAGTTCAGCGCGATCAGCGCGAACAGGCCGCTGTTGGCGAGCAGCGCGGCCGAGGTGCCGCCGGTCGCGACAACCACGCCTCCGAGCGCCGGACCGCCCATGAAGCAGATCGCGAAGCAGATGTTGGTCAGCGCGTTGCCCTCGCGCAGCAGCCCCGCGGGCGTGATCACGGCGACGCTCGCCGCGCGGGCCAGCGCGCGCGCGGTGACCGCGATGATCCCGTCGATCACCACCAGCGCGAGCAGCGGCGCGAGCGAGAACCGGCCCGCGACCCAAGCGAGCGCGAGGAACAGGATCGCCTCCGCGCCATAGAGCGCCGGCAGCACGCTCCGCGGGAGCCGCTGATCGAGCCTCGCGACGAGCGCGGGAGAGACCAGCGCGGGAAAGAACTGCGAGCTGAGGAAGAACGCTGCCGTGCCGGCGGCGCTCCCGGTCCGCCGGTACACCAGCACCGCCAGCGCGAGCGTCCCGACCGCCCAGGCCAGCTCGTTCAGGACATACGCTGCGAGCAGGCGCCGGTACGCGGCGAGTCGGAGGACCCGTTTCACGAGAGCAGATCGTTCCACATCCGCGGCGGGTCGCGGCGCATTCGGTGCCCGGCGCAACAAATCCTGCTGGCATCATGCGGTGCGTGCCCGAGTGCGCGATCGAAGTACACGGCCTGCGCAAGTCCTACGGCGAGTTCGAAGCTGTCCGTGGGATCGACTTCGAGGTGCGCCGCGGCGAGGTGTTCGGGTTGCTGGGACCGAACGGGGCCGGCAAGACCACGACCGTGGAGATCCTCGAGGGGTACCGTGCGCGCAGCGAGGGAACCGTCAGCGTGCTGGGCTTCGACCCCGGTGGACGCTCCCGTGCGCTGCGCGCCAGGGTCGGGATCGTGCTCCAGAGCACCGGCCTTTACCGGCACATTCGCGTCCGCGAGGCCGTCGCCCACTTCGGGGCCATGTACCCCCACCCCCGCGACGTCGACGAGGTGGTCGAGCTGACCGGGCTGGCGGGCAAAGAGGACGCCCTGGCGCGCACGCTGTCGGGCGGGCAGCTGCGCAGGCTCGACCTGGCGCTCGCGCTGGTGGGCGACCCCGAGCTGATCTTCCTCGACGAGCCGACGACGGGCTTTGACCCCGCGGCACGGCGCAACGCCTGGGACACGATCCGCTCGCTCAAGCAGCTCGGCAAGACGGTCCTGCTGACCACCCACTACCTCGACGAAGCCCAGGCGCTCGCCGATCGCGTGGCGATCATCAAGGACGGCCGGATCCTGATCGAGGGTGCCCCGCAGGAGCTCGGCGCTGACGGCGGCCCGGCTCGCTACCGGGTCGCGTACCGCAACGGCGACGGCAGCGTGAACGAGCGTCAGACCGACGACCCGACCACACTGCTGCACGAGCTGACCGGCGCCGCGCTGGCCCGCGGCGAGCGTCTCGAGGGGCTGAGCGTCACCCGTCCCACGCTCGAGGACGTCTATCTGGAGCTGACCTCCAAGGAGCCAGCCGGTGGCTGACACCGCGGCGATGGCTTGGCGTCAGTACCGGCTCGAGCGCAAGCTGTTCTGGCGCAATCCCAGTGCGGCGTTCTTCAACTTCCTGCTGCCGCTGTTGTTCCTGGCGTTCTTCGGGGCGATCCTGCACGGCAACCAACACGATCTGAACGTGATCGTGCCGGGAATCGCCGGGATGAGCGTGATGTCGACGACGTTCACGGCGCTCGCCTTCAACATGACCTTCCTGCGCGAGCAGGGGGTGCTCAAACGGATCCGGGGCACCCCGATGCCCGGCATCTCCTACCTGGCCGGGATCGCGGGCAACGCGATCACCAACACGGCGCTGCAGATCGCGATCATCACCGTCGCCGGGCGGCTGTTCTTCGGCACCGGCTGGCCCCGAGACTGGGGCGAGCTGCTGCTGTTCGTCGCCGCCGGCGTGGTGTGCTTCGCCTCACTGGGGGTGGCCTTCTCGCACGCGATCCCCAATTTCGACTCTGCCCCGGCCTACGTAAACGCGGTGTTCCTGCCGGTGATCTTCATCTCCGGCGTGTTCTACGACGCGGCGCGCGCGCCGGGGTTCATCAAGGGGATCGCGCAGGCGCTGCCGCTCAAGCACCTGATCGACGGGCTGTCGGGGGCGATGGTCAAGGGAACCTCGATCGCCACTAACGTCAGCGCGCTTGGGGTGATCGCGGCGTGGGCGGTGCTCGGGGTCGCGCTCGCGGTGCGCGGCTTCAGCTGGGAGCAGCGGCGATCCTAGGTCAGCCCGCCGGGTCGGGCTGCCATCCTCTCTGTGAAATGTCGATTCGGGCCGTCTCCTGGCAGCGCAGCAATACGTTCGCCCACAACGCCTATCCCCCCGCGCGGCTGGCAGCGGAGCGCCAGCGCAGCGTCTCGGTGTGCCTGCCCGCACGCGACGAAGCGCGCACGATCGGGACGATCCTTCAGCGGTTGATCCCGCTGCGGGAGTGCGGCGCGGTTGATCAGATCGTGGTCGTCGACCGCTCCAGCGACGGCACCGCGGAGATCGCAGGCGGGCTCGGGGTCGAGGTCCACGAACAGGAGGCGCTGCTGCCGGAGCTGGGCCCGGTGCTGGGCAAGGGCGATGCGATGTGGCGCGCACTGCACGTGCTCACCGGCGATGTGATCTGCTTCCTCGACGCGGACTCGGAGCGCTTCGGCGCCCATTTTGCATGCGGGCTGCTGGGCCCGCTGCTGTGCGAGTCGGGAATCTCGTTCGTGAAGGGGTTCTACCGCCGCCCCTTCCGCATCGGCGCCTTGACGCTCCCCGACGGCGGCGGTCGCGTCACCGAGCTGACCGCGCGCCCGCTGCTGAATCTGTTCTATCCAGAGCTCGCCGCGGTGCAGCAGCCGCTGGCGGGCGAGGTCGCCGCCAGCCGTGAGCTACTCGAGCGGCTGCCGTTCGTGACCGGCTACGGGGTCGACATCGCGCTGCTGCTCGACGCCTACCACGAGGCGGGGCTCGACGCGATCGCGCAGGTCGATCTCGACGTGCGCCAGAACGCGCACCGGCCGCTCCAGGAGCTGGGGCCGATGGCGTTCGAGGTTCTGCGGGCGCTCGCGTCGCGCCTGGAGCGGGAGGGGCGCTTGACCGGCCCCCTTCCGCCCGCCTTCGTCACGCCGAGCGACGGCGGACCGCGTGTCGTGGCCGCCGATCCGGTGGAGCGCCCGCCGCTCGCGAAGCTGCGTGTGGCGGCCTGAAAAGTGCTGAACTGACCGCATGCGATCCGCAATCCGCGCGGCCTGGATCGTCGCAGTCGCGATCGCCGCGGGGGTCGCGGGCTGCGGCTCGAGCAGCGGCGGCTCGGGCGGCGGCGGGTCCGCGATCGCGGCGCTCGGGTTGAGGTCCCATCCCCAGGTAGTCGAGCCGGCGGTCGGCGACCAGCCGGTCGCCGACTCAGGCGGAACCCCGATCGGCGACCCGAACGCCCACGCCGTGTCGCTCGCCGAAGTGCGACGCGAGCTGAAGATCGTGCAGGAGCTCAATTCGCTGAGCCCGGGGCAGGGGTTCGTGTTCCCGATCCAGCCGCTTTCGATCGTCAATCCTCCGAGTACCTGGTCTCCCGACCAGGGGGTCGACATTTCGACCAAGGGTGCCGCCTGTGGCGCGGCGGCGGTCGAAGTCGCGGTCACCGACGGGGTGATCGTGCAGGAGGGGATCTCCGGCTTCGGCCCGGCGGCCCCCGTCCTACGGGTCAGCGGCGGCCCGCTCAACGGCCGCTACATCTACTACGGTCACGCGCTCCCGGCGCTCGTGCCGGTGGGCTCGGTGGTGCAATCGGGCGAGCCGATCGCCGAGGTCGGATGCGGGGTCGTAGGCATGTCCACGGGGCCGCATCTGGAGATCGGGATCAGCGCCATCAACGGCCCCACCTGCTGTCCGGGCAACGGCCAGACCTCGCCGGCGATGATGAGCCTGCTCGACCGCCTGTACTACGCGGCCGGGGGTCATTGAGGGGCTCGCACCGCTGCGGGGTGCCGGTATCTACGCAAATGCTTTGCGTACGGCGTCGAGCCCTAGCCGGGCCTGATCCGCGAACCCATAGGTTCCCCGCTCGCGCAGCTCTTGGGCGGCGGCGACCAGCGCGCCGAGCGCCGCGAACGCGAACGCGCCACCGACCGAGACGCGACTGACCCCCAGCTCCGCGAGCTCGGCCACCGACGGACCGCGGGGACGCGCCAGGATGTTCACCGGGCGGTCCACCGAGTTGACCAGCTCGCGGATCTCGCGCGCGTCGGTCAGCCCGGGGGCATAGAGCACATCGGCGCCGGCCTCCTGATAGGCCTGAAGACGGGTGATCGTGTCGACCAGCTCGGGCCGGCCGTGCAGATAGTTCTCGGCCCGGCCGGTCAGCACCAGCCGGGTGGGGCCGGCGTGGGCGGCCTCGGCGGCGGCGGCGACTCGCTCCCGCGCGGCGGCCAGCTCGTAGATCGGCTCCTCCGAACGTCCGGTGTAATCCTCGATCGAGCATCCGGCGAGGCCGGCGGCCAGCGCGCCCTTGACGGCCTCCGCAACGCCCTCGGGCCGATCCGCGAAGCCGTTCTCCAGATCGGCGGAGACCGGCAGCCCGCTGGCGGCGACGATCGCGGCCGAGTGCGCGAGGACCTCATCTCTGTTCACCGAACCGTCGAGTCGCCCCAGCGTGGCCGCGAAGCCGCTGCTGGTTGTCGCCAGCGCCTCGAATCCGAGCGACTCCAGCAGCTTCGCGGAGCCTGCATCCCAGGGATTGGGGAGCAGCAGCGGTCGGCCGGGCCGGTGCAGGGAGAGAAAGCGGCTCGCGCGCTCGGCTTGCTCGCTCATCGATAGCCCGGCAGGCTATAGCCACCGCCGCGGTGGTGGATCGCGAGCGAGCTCGGCGCCTATTCTCTGAGATATGAAGGGGCGTTCGCGCACGAATTCCGCCGCTCGCGAGCAGCGCGCGCCGGCACGTGGACGCCAGCGCGACGGCGACGGCTCGTTCAAGCGGCAGCCGAGCCGGTTTCGCCGCTGGGTCTCAGAGGACCCGGGAGCGGAGTTCCCGCTCGCCGCCGGCCGCTATCACCTGTACGCGGCGCGCGCGTGTCCCTGGGCGCACCGCACGCTGATCGGGCGCGTGCTGATGGGGCTCGAGGACGCGATCGGAGTGTCGTTCCTGCACCCGTTCCGCGACGCACGCGGTTGGGCGTTTGGCGGCGACGGCTATTCGGATCCCCTCAACGGGTTCAGGTTCCTGCGCGAGGCGTACACCGCCACCGAGCCCGGCTACCGGGACCGGGTCAGCGTCCCGGTGCTGTGGGACAGCGAGCGGCGCGTGATCGTCTCAAACGAGTCGGCCGACGTCCTGCGGATGCTCTCGACGGTGTTCGCGCCGCTCGCCCGCCATCCGGTGACCCTGTATCCGGAGCCGCACCGCGCCGAGATCGGCGCGCTCAACAAGTACATCTACGAGCACGTCAACGATGCCGTCTACAAGGCTGGGTTCGCGACGAGGCAGGAGGTCTATGAACGCGAGGTGGGATCGCTGTTCGCGGCGCTGGACGCACTCGATCGGCGGCTGGCTGACAGGCGCTTCCTGTTCGGAAGCACGCCGCTGGAGTCCGACTGGCGCCTGTTCACTACGCTGCTGCGCTTCGACGCGGTGTACAA
>JAFAZB010000430.1 GCA_019240015.1 Solirubrobacterales bacterium | reverse complement strand
GCGCTCGCACGGCGTCAACGTCCCCGACCCCACCTTCAACGGCAACGGTGGCTTCGGGTTCGGGCGCGGCTTCAGGTCGATCGACCGCAACAGCCCGGCGTTCCAGTCCGCGCTGACCGCCTGCCAGAGCCTGCGGCCGCGATTCGGACGCGGCGGGCCTGGCGGGCCTGGCGGGCCTGGCGCGGCGGCGCCCGGCGCGTCCGGTGGCGCGGGGGTCTGAGCCGTCCGTGACTCGGGGCACCGGGCTCGCACGGATTGCCGCCGGGCTCGGCGGCGCGCTGCGCTCCCGGCTGGGCGGCGCGCTGCGCGACGGTGATGGACGCTGGCGGCGGGTCGGTCCGGCGCTCGGCGCGATCGCCGTCGCTGCGCTCGCCACCGGTCTGATCATCGGCGCGGGGCTGCCCGGCTCGAGCCAGGGCGCCAGCCCAGCCGGCAAGGCCTCGGGGGCGGCGACCGTCGAGCGCCGTGATCTGATCGCCACCGACACCGAGTCCGGGACGCTCAGCTACGCCAGCCCGCAGACCGTCTACAACCGCGTCACCGGGACCGTCACCTCGCTGCCCACGGTCGGGCAAGTGGTCAAGCCCGGGCAGACGCTCTACACGGTCGACGGCGCACCGGTGGTGCTACTCGACGGGACCTTCCCCGCCTATCGCGACCTCACCTCGGGCGTCACCGACGGCGCCGACGTGCTCGAGCTCAACCGGGATCTGGTCCAGATGGGATTCGCCGACGGCCAGATCACCGTCGACAATGTATGGCAGTCGGGCACCACCGCCGCGGTGGAGCGCTGGCAGGGCTCGCTCGGGCAGACCGAGACCGGCACCATCACCCTCGGGCAGGTGGTGTTCCTGCCGGGCGCGCAGCGGATCACCTCGATCGACACCGCGTTGGGGTCGACCGGCGGCTCTGCCGGCTCGGGATCCGGGTCCGGATCGGGGTCGGGGTCCGGGAGCGGGTCCGGATCCGGGAGCGGCTCGGGATCCGGCAGCGCCGCGAGCACGACCGTCACCCCCCGCGCCGAGTTCGTCAGCCTGACCAGCTCGCATCCAGCCACGACCGCGCACCCCGCCGCCGCGTTCGCGAGCGGCGGGCCGTGCAGCGCCGGCAGCGGCTCGACCGCGACGACTCCCACCACGGCGACCACCACCACCACGACCTCGACGACGCCGACCTGCACGAGCACGGGTAGCAAAGGCGGCTCGAGTACCAGCGGCAACACGACGCTCGCGGCGCTGCTTGCGCTGCTGAAGGCCGAGACGCTGGAGCTGGCGAAGAGCGGCGCCTCCACGGGCGCGGCCAAGGGCGGCGGCGCGAGCGGCGCCGCAGCGGGCGGGGCCAAGGGCGGCGGCGGCGGCGCGAGCGCCGCCGGTGGCGGCGGTGGCGGCGGCTCCGGGAGCGGGAGCGGGAGCGCCTCGGGCTCCGGTGCGAGCGGCGGCTCCTCGGCGCAGCCGATCCTTCAGACCACCTCCAACCAGCTGGTGGTCACGGTGCAGCTCGACGCCACCAAGCAGACCGAGGCGATCGTGGGCGAGCCGGTCACCGTGCAGCTCCCGGATGGCAGCACGGTGAACGGCAAGATCACCCAGGTCAGCCCCGTCGCCCAGAGCTCGAGCGGCTCTGGCTCGAGCGGGTCGAGCGGCGCCGGCTCGAGTACTCCTTCGGCGACGATTCCCGTCACGATCACGCTGTCCGGTCCGCGCCCGGTCTCGGGGCTCGATCAGGCCGCGGTGAGCGTCAACTTCCAGCAGGAGAAGGCGCTCGGCGTGCTCTCGGTTCCGGTCACCGCGCTGCTCGCCACGGCGGGCGGCGGCTACGCGGTCCAGGAGGCGACCTCGCCGCACAGCGTGATTCCGGTCAGCCCGGGGCTGTTCGCCGCCGGCTACGTGCAGATCTCGGGGCCCGGCATCTTCGAGGGCCTCCAGGTGACCGACTCCCAGGGGTGAGCGTGGCGTCTGCAGTTCCGCTCCGCGCAGAGCCGCAGCTCGCGCTCCGGCTGCGCGGCGTGAGCAAGGAGTACCCGGGCGGCGTGCATGCGCTGCGCGGGGTCAGCGTCGAGATCCCGGCCGGCGATCAGGTGGCGGTGGCGGGGCCGTCTGGGTCGGGCAAGACCACGATGCTGACCGTGCTCGGGACCCTCGAGCGCGCCTCGGGCGGGACCGTTGAGGTCGCGGGCCAGGACGTGGCCGACGCCTCCGACAACGAGCTCGCCGCCCTGCGCGCCCATCGGATCGGGTTCGTGTTCCAGGGCTTCCATCTCCAGGACACGATGACCGCCACCGACAATGTCGCCAACGGCATGCTCTACACGGGAGCCCCGGCCAAGGAGCGCCGGGAAGCCGCGCGCGCGGCGCTCGAGCGGGTCGGCCTGGGTCACCGGCTCGAGCACCGCCCGGTGCAGCTGTCCGGCGGCGAGCGCCAGCGCGTGGCGATCGCGCGCGCGATCGCCAAGCGACCGCTGATCATCCTCGCCGACGAGCCGACCGGGAACCTCGACTCCCGCTCGGGCGGCGAGATCGTCGCGCTGCTGCACGAGCTGGCCGCCGACGGGGCCACGCTCGTGCTGATCACCCACGATCGGCAGATTGCCGAGTCCTTCCCGCGGCGCGTCCACATCCGC
>JAFAZB010000467.1 GCA_019240015.1 Solirubrobacterales bacterium | reverse complement strand
CTCGCGTCGATCAGGTGATTGGTGAAGCTGATCCGCGCCGTGATCCCATTCACGGCCGGCGCCGCCAGCGCGGTGTGGAGGGCGTCCGGCAGCGTGCTCGGAGGCGGCACGGGGCCCGGCCCCGCGGCCGCCACCGCGATCGCGGTCCCGGCCGCGATCGCCGCAATCAGGCCGCCGATGACCGCCAGCAAACGATGGGTTGAGGCTGTACGCAGGAACTTCATGACCACTCCGCCCTGTCGGTGACCCTGATCACCTTAGGCGACAAGCTTGAAATTACTCTGACAGGTTGGCGGGGGCGGCGAGGTTGGGGTGCCACCTCAGCCAACCCCCGCCAGGGGGCCTTGCCATCTCACCCAACCCCCGCCAGGGGGCGAGGCGGCGGCTGGTTTGCGGGCGGCGGGTCGTCTGCGAGCAGCTGTGAGATCGTGACGAGCTTGAAGCCACGCCGCCGAAGCAGCTTGATGATCTGGGGCAGCGCCGCAGCGGTCTGGCTGCGATCGCCGCCGCCATCGTGCATCAGGATGATCGCGCCGGGGCGAGCGCCGCTCACCGCCGTGTAGACGATCCGCTTGACGCCGGGGCGGGCGTAGTCGCTTGTGTCTACGCTCCACAGCACCATCAGCAAACGGGTGGCGCGTAGGATCGCCAGCGTCGCGGCGTTGAACGCGCCGTATGGCGGGCGGAACAGCACCGGCGCGGGTGCGCCGGCGCCGGTGATCGCGCCCGCAGCTTGCTCGATCTCGTCCCGCTGGCGCGCGGGCGAGAGCTGGGTGAGGAAGGCGTGCGTCTGGGTGTGGTCCCCGATCTCCAACCCGTCGCTCGTCTCGGCGGCGAGCACCTGCGGATACGCGCGCGCCCAGCGCCCGATCACGAAGAACGTCGCGGGCGTGTGGGTGCGCACCAGCGTCGCGAGGATCAGCCGCGTGAACTGACTCGGGCCGTCGTCGAACGTCAGTGCCACCTCCCGGCGCCTGGAGGAGGCCAGCTGCACGTAGGTGGTGTAGGCGAGTACCCGCCCCACGGAGGCCTGGGGAGCCGCCCGCCGCTTGACGCTGCCGCCGCTACCCGCCAGGCCTGCCGACGGTACCCGCGTGACCACGCGCGTCGGTGGTCTGGGCACGGCGGCAGGCTTGCGGCCACCCGAGGCTCCGCTCCCGATCGCGACCCCCACGGCGGCGACGATCGCGAGGCCGACGAGCAGCCCGCCCCGCCGGCGCGTCCGTCGCCGCCGCGTTGCAGCCCGCCGAGCGCTCAGCTCGCCCGGCGACAGAACCGCCCCGTTGGGGCGCTCGTGATCCCCGCGCTCGACATCCACTCCAGCTCGGATTCTGACATCGGGTCGCCCGGGGGTGTGACGCTCGTGTGGTCCGCGGGGTGTGACGCTCGTGTGGTCCGCCCAAGCCGCCCGCGGCCGCGGACCGCCCGCGAACCGCCTCCGTCCCCGCCTCCCCGCGAACTTTGGCGATTTGGTTCGGACCCCCCGAACCAAATCGCCAAAGTTCGCAGCGCAGGCGGGGCGGGGGGCACACGCGGGGCCGCGGCGGTCGCGGATCCCAGGGGGGCCCTGTACCTTCGGGGGAGATGTGTCGGTTGTTCGGGATGAGCGGCGGCAGCGAGCCGGTGACGGCTACGTTCTGGCTGCTGGAGGCGCCCGACTCGCTCGCGCAGCAAAGCCGTCGGGAGCCTGACGGCACCGGCCTGGGGACGTTCACGGCCGACGGGAAGCCGGTGGTCTCCAAGCAGCCGCTGGCGGCGTACGAGGACGAGCGATTCGCGCGGGAGGCGCGCGAGGTCAGCTCCCGCACGTTCGTGGCTCACGTTCGCTACGCCTCGAACGGGGGGCTGAGCGTCGAGAACACGCATCCGTTCGAGCAGCACCAGCGGCTGTTCGCCCACAACGGCGTGATCGGCGATCTGCCGCGGCTGGAGCAGGAACTGGGAGACGCGATGCGGACGGTTCACGGCGAGACCGACTCGGAACGGTTCTTCGCGCTGATCACGCACGAGATCGAGCGCAGCGGCGAGGTCGGAGAGGGAATCGTCAGCGCGGCGCGCTGGGTTGCGGAGCAGCTGCCCGTGTTCTCGATGAACCTCGTGCTGACGACGGCGTCGGAGCTATGGGCGCTGCGCTATCCGGACTCCCACGAGCTGCACGTGCTCGAGCGAGTCGCCGGGGGCCCCAGCGGAGGCCGTCACCTGGAGCACGCCAGCGCCCGGGGGAGCGTCCGGGTGCGCTCTGGCCAGCTCGCGAACCGCCCGGCGGTGATCGTCGCGACTGAGCCGATGGACGAGGACGCCGGCTGGCGCCCGCTCGAGTCGGGCGAGCTGCTGCACGTCGACGGGCAACTGCGCGTGACGAGCAGGCGCGCGCTGGAGCGCCCGCCCGCCCATCCGCTGACATTGGCGCAGCTGGATCCCCGCGCGGCGGCCTCTCAGGCCAAGGAGCGGGGCTGAGCACGAGCTTGATCTATCGCAGCGCGCGCGGCTACGAGCTGCTGATGCACGCGCTCTACGGCCGCCATTACGAGGCGAGAATGACCGCGGTGGCCGCGCAGGTGCCACCCGGGGCGATCGTGCTCGAGCTGTGCTGCGGCCCGGGAACGCTGTACCTACGCCACCTGCGCCGCCACGTGGGGGGCTACATCGGGCTCGATATCAACGAGCGCTTCGTGGCTCAACTGCGCTCCCAGGGGGTGGATGCCCGCCACTGCGACCTGGCGCTGGACCGGGAGCTGCCGCACGCGGACGTGGTGATCATGCAGGCCAGCCTGTATCACTTCCTGCCCGACGCCTCGGCGATCCTGGAGCGGATGATCGCCGCGGCCAGGGATCGCGTGATCGTCGCCGAGCCGGTCCGCAACCTCGCCAGCAGCGGCCTGCCGGGCGTGGCGCAGCTCGGCAGGAAGGCGGCCGACCCGGGGACCGGCGACCACGCGCAGCGCTTCAGCGAGGAATCGCTCGATCGACTGATGGCCGGCTACGGGAACCGGATCCTGGAGGCGTTCAAGATCCCTGGGGGGCGCGAGAAGGTGTTCGTGCTTCGCGCTCGGGACCGCTGAGCGCCTCCTCGAGCCCGTCCCGCGGCCCCTCCGCCTGAGCGTCGATCAGGTACAGCGGACGCCCCTTTACCTGTTCGAAGATGCGCCCTACGTACAGCCCCACTACCCCGATGCTGACGATGATGAAGCCGGCCAGCAGGAGCAACAGGACCGCGAGACTGGTGTACCCCGGCACGCTCTTGTCGGGCTCGGCGAAGTAGTCGATGATCTCGAACGTCGCCAGCACGATCCCGACCAGCGCGACCAGAAAGCCACCCAGGACCACCATCCGCAGCAGCACCGTGCTGCGGAAGAACATTCCGTCGAGCGCGACCCGGGTGAGGCGGCCGAGCGTGTAGCCGCTCTTGCCCTGATGCCGCGGGGCGTGATCGATCTCGACCGCGGTGGCGTCGAACCCGAGCCAGTCGAGCGCGATCATGTACTCCCGGTCTCGGTCCCGCAAGCGCAGGAATGCGTCGATCACCTGGCGGGAGATCAGGCTCAGCGTGCTGTAGTCGGGGCGCACATCGGTCTCGAGCGTCAGATGGCGGTAGAGGCGGCTCGCCCAGCGCTTGAGTGGGGGGTGTCGCCGGCCCCTGCGCACCGTGCGAACGACCTCGTATCCCTCTCCGGCGGCGGCCCACAGCCGCGGAATGTCCTCGGGCGCCTCCTGGAGGTCACAGTCCATCACCACCGCCCAGCGCCCCCGAGCCTGCGCGAGTCCCGCCGTGATCGCCGCATGCTGGCCGAAGTTGCGGCTCAGACGGAAGGCGCGCACGTGTGCGTCGCGGCGCGCCAGCCGGCCCAGGACCGTCCATCCCTTGTCGAGGCTGCGGTCATCGACGAACACGAATTCGTAGCTGTCGGTGATCTTGCTGACGCTGGCGGTCAGCCGCTCG
>JAFAZB010000235.1 GCA_019240015.1 Solirubrobacterales bacterium | reverse complement strand
AAGGGGCCACTGCCCAGCTGCTCTACGTGAGCGCGGGAGCAGAGGACCAGATCGAGTCCACCCTGCGGTTCTTTCTGTCCGCGAAGTCTGCCTATGTCTCGGGTCAGGTGGTGAGGATTGGACCGGCCAAGGCGAGGGCTGACGGGCTCGACTGGGAGCGGCCGTTGGACGGCAAGGTGGCGCTCGTCACCGGGGCAGCCCGGGGAATCGGCGAGTCGATCGCGACCGTGCTGGCCCGCGACGGCGCCCACGTGGTGGGGCTCGACGTGCCCGCGCTGTCGGAGGACCTGAGCCGCGTGGTCGGCGCGATCGGGGGCTCCTCGCTGACGCTCGATATCACCGATGCCGGAGCCCCGGCGACGATCGCCGGGGAGCTCGTCGAGCGGCACGGCGGAGTGGACGTGGTAGTCCACAACGCGGGCGTGACGCGCGACAAGACGCTCGGCCGAATGAGCGAGGAGCTGTGGAGCACCGTGATCGGCGTCAACCTGACCGCTCCGCAGAGGATCGACCGGGAGCTGTTCGAGCGCCGCGCGGTGCGCGAGAACGGGCGCGTGGTGTGCGTCTCGTCGATCAGCGGGATCGCCGGCAACGGCGGCCAGACGAACTACTCGACCTCGAAGGCGGGCGTGATCGGGATCGTGCAGGCGTGGGCTCCGGAGCTGGCCAAGCGGGGCGTGACGGTCAATGCCGTGGCCCCGGGCTTTATCGAGACGCGGATGACCGCGGCGATGCCGATCGCGCTGCGCGAGGCTGGCAGGCGGATGAACAGCATGTCCCAGGGCGGCCTCCCGGTCGACGTGGCCGAGACGATCGCGTGGTGCGCCAATCCCGCCTCGGCGGGGGTGAGCGGAAACGTGGTCCGGGTGTGCGGCCAGAGCATGCTGGGGGCGTGACCATGCCGGGGCGTCGGTTCACAGCAGCGCAGCGATGACCGAGCGCGAGCTGAGCGGATCGCCGTCGATGCTGGAGCTCTATGCCCGCGCCGGGGCAGCGATGATTCCGGGGGCATCCCGCTTGCCGTTCGTCGCCGGCTCCGGCCGTGAGGTTCCAGACCTGTCGCTGGTCCGCAAAGAGGTGACCGCGGATCGCGATCGACTGGCCGGGTACGACCGGGTGTGCGGTTTCTCACTCGGGGAGCGGCTTCCGGTGACCTATCCGCACGTGCTGGCGTTTGCGATGCAGCTGGCGCTGATGACCAATGGCAGCTTCCCGTTTGCCGCGATCGGGCTCCTCCACACCGCCAACCGGATCACTCAGCACCGCCCGATCGGGACCGGCGAGCAGATCTCGCTGCGCGTGTGGGCGACGCCGATCGAGTCGCACCCCCGGGGCAGGCAGGTCTCGCTTCGCACTGAGGTGCGGGTCGCAGACGAGCTGGTCTGGGAGGAGGTCTCGAGCTACCTGCGCCGGGGCACCGGAGAGCGGACGAGCTCACGCCCGGAGCGCGAGCAGGTGGCCGTGGGGGAGCTGCCCGCCACCGCGACCTGGAAGCTGCGAGGCGATCTGGGACGCCGCTACGGGAGCGTCTCGGGCGATCTGAACCCGATCCACATCCACCCCTTGAGCGCCCGCCTGTTCGGCTTCCCGTCCGCGATCGCCCACGGCATGTGGACCAAGGCCCGCTGTCTGGCGGCGCTCGAATCCCAGCTGCCCGGGGCGCTATCGGTCTCGGTCTCGTTCCGCAAGCCGATCCGGCTCCCGGCCACCGTTCAGTTCGTCGAAGCGGTCGACTCGAGCGGCCGGCTCGCGTTCGGGGTGCGCGACGCGGTCGAGGGAACGGCGCACCTGGAGGGAACGCTGGCGCCACTGGGCGCGTAGGGAGCCGCGGCCGGGGCGCCGCCGCTAGCCGTCGGCGTCGGCTGGCTCGTCGAACATCTGCCGCAAGCGGTCGAGCACCGCGGCGGCGCTCAGCAGCTGCTCGTCGCTGAACTGTCCCAGCGCCTCGCGAAAGCGCCGCTCGAACCGCTCCCGCCGTTGCCTGACCAGCTCTCGGCCGCGATCGGTCAGCGAGATCAGGACCACTCGCTTGTCCCGTTCGGAGCGCACGCGCGCGACCAGACCGGTGGCCACGAGCGGATCGAGCATCTCAGACACCGTGGCGGGGGAGAGCTCGGCCACCGCGGCGAGCTCGCTGGCTGACAGCTCGGAGCGCTCGGCGAGCCCGAACAGCAATCCGTACTGGGCGTCGCTCAGCTGGTCGGGGCGATGCGTCTCGCGTCCCCGCAGCCGGCGCACGGCGCCGAACGCCGCCTTGAACGAATGCATCAGGCGTGCAAACGGCTCGGGCGAATCGAGCGGCTCGTCGCGGCGCCTGGGCGCGACCGTGGTCACGCCGCCACCGCGCCGGCGAGCGCTTCGTGCTCGCCGGTATCAGCCTTGGCCTGGCGCGCGCGGCGTTCCGCGCTCAACAGCACGATGCAGGGCACGATCGCCAGCGCGGTCAGCGCGGCTGAAGCCCAGAACGCCGTGCCGTAGGCCCCGGCCTGGGCACCTAGGGTGTGCGTGCCCGTCAGCGCACGCTGGAGGACCACTGCCAGCAGAGCGGTCCCGATCGAGCCGCCGACCCGCTGGAGCACGTTCAGCTGCGGGGTGGCGTCGGCGAGCTCCGAGCGCTCGAGCGACGCAAACGCCGCCGCCATCGCCGGCATGAATGCGAACCCGATGCCCGTCCCCCGGACCAGCATCGCCGCGCACAGCCAGGCGACCGAGGTATGGGCTCCGATCAGGGCGAACGGCACCGTTGCGATCGTCGTGACGCTCACCCCGAGCAGCGCGAGCGGTCCGCCGCCGAACCGGTCGGAGAGCTTGCCCGCGAGCGGCATCACGAGCGCGGCACCGAGGCCCTGGGGCGCCATCAACAGCCCCGTATCGACGACGCTCTCGTGGCGGATTCCCTGCCAGTACAGCGGCAGCAGGATCATCCCGCCGAACAGCGCCCCGGCCAGGCAGAACATCGCGATCGACGCCGAGGAGAACGTGGGTCGCCGATACAGGCGCAGGTTGAGCAGCGGCGCGGGGATGCGCAGCGCGTGGAGGGCAAAAATCGCGACCAATACGAGACCGCCGAGAATCGGCACCACGACCTTGACCGAGGTGAAGCCGCCGGTGATGCCGATCTCCGCCAGCCCGTAGGTCAGCAGCGGCAGCCCGGTCGCCATCAGCGCGAGCCCGCGCAGGTCGATCCGCCCCACCGACGCCGGCTTGACCCACGGCAGCACCCGCAGCGCCGCCGCCACGCCGATCACGCCGATCGGCAGGTTGACGTAGAAGATCCAGCGCCAGCTCGCGTTGTCGAGGATCAGGCCACCGATCGTCGGACCCAGGATCGGGGCGATCATCATCGGCACCGCGACGATGCTCATCACTCGGCCCATCCGCTTGGGCCCCGCCGCCTCGGCCATCATCAGCTGGCCGATCGGCAGGATCATGCCACCGCCCACGCCCTGTATCACGCGGAACAGGATCAGCTCCGTGCTGGAGCTCGCGAGCCCGCACAGTGCCGAACCGGCCGTGAACAGCACCAGCGAGAGCAGGTACACCTGCTTGGCGCCGAACCGCCGCGCGGCCCAGCCGGTGACCGGGATCACCGCCGCCAGCGAGAGCATGTAGCCGGTCACCACCCACTGGGTCTCGGCGATCGGCGAATGTAGCTCGTGGCCCAGCGTCGCGATCGCGACGTTGACGATCGTCGTGTCGAGGATCGACATCATCGAGCCGATCAGCACCACGGCGCTGATCCGCCACACGTATGCGTCGATGCGTGTCTTGTTCGCGGCCCGGGCCATTGAAGCTGCTCCTCAAAGCTGGATCGGAACCGAAATATTAGGGACCGAAGTACCGTTTGTCAACCACAACCGGCTAGACTGCTCCCCCTCAGTGCCGGGCAGCGGGCCCGGCGAATCAGTGCCAGCGTCCGTAGTAGTTGCAGCCCCTGCACCTCCCGCGTTTCGCAGCACACGACCTCCCGGGAGGGAACAGATGGCAACCGGAACCGTGAAATGGTTCAGCGACGAGAAGGGCTACGGCTTCATCACGCCAGACGACGAGAGCAAGGACCTGTTCGTCCACTTCTCGGCGATCGTCGGCAACGGCTTCAGGTCGCTGGCCGAGGGAACCAAGGTCTCCTACGAGGCCGCGGCGGGTCCAAAGGGACCCAACGCCACCAACGTACAACCGCTGTAAGGCTCGACCTGAACCAGACCTCGAGCTCAAGGGCGGCCCGCTTCGGCGGGCCGTCGTCGCCGATGAGCACGTTTGCGCAGCTCGGGCTCGCCCCTGACATCCTCGCGGCCGTCAGCGACGTCGGCTACGAGGCGCCGAGCCCGATCTAGGAGCAGGCGATACCACCACTGCTGGCCGGATCCGACGTGATCGGCCAGGCCCAGACCGGCTCCGGCAAGACCGCCGCATTCGGGTTGCCGATGCTCCAGTACGCCGATCCGGACGCCGACGAGGTGCAGGTGCTCGTGCTGACGCCCACGCGCGAGCTCTGCATTCAGGTCACCCAAGCGCTGCGCGCGTACGGCAAGCGCAAGAGACTCGACGTCGTGGCGGTGTTCGGCGGGGCTCCGATCCGCAGCCAGCAGGCCCAACTGCGGGCCGGCGGCCAGATCGTGGTCGGGACCGTGGGGCGGGTCAAGGACCTGATCTCACGCCACTCGCTGATTCTCAACGCGTGTCGCTTCGTGGTGCTCGACGAGGCCGATGAAATGCTCGACCTCGGCTTCCTGGAGGACGTCGAGCGGATCCTCGCGCTGACCCCGTCGAGCCGCCAGACGGCGCTG
This sequence comes from Solirubrobacterales bacterium, assembly GCA_019240015.1. Taxonomy (GTDB): domain Bacteria; phylum Actinomycetota; class Thermoleophilia; order Solirubrobacterales; family Solirubrobacteraceae; genus Palsa-465. Next base: position 13,911 of record JAFAZB010000235.1, on the reverse strand, counting down.
TTCTCGGCGACGATGCCACTCGCGATCAGGCGGCTCGCCGATCAGTACCTGTATGAACCCGTGACGATCAAGGTCAAGACGCAGACGCTGACCGTCGACACGGTCGAGCAGTTCGCGCTGGAGGTCCCCTCACGGGAGAAGACCGACGCCCTGGTCGCGGTGCTGGAGGCGGAGCGCCCCGAGCAGGCGATCGTGTTCGTGCGGACCAAGATCCGCTGCGACCAGCTGTATCGCGCGCTGCGCGACCGCGGCATGAACGTCAGAGCGCTGCACGGCGACATGACCCAGGGCGCTCGGGACGGCGTGATGATCTCGTTCAAGGACGGGCGCCTGCCGCTGCTGGTGGCGACCGACGTGGCGGCCCGGGGGTTGGACATCTCCGGGGTCTCGCACGTGATCAACTTCGACGTCCCGATCACCCCGGACGTCTACGTGCACCGGATCGGCCGCACCGGGCGGGTCGGGCGCAGCGGACGGGCGATCACCTTCTACGAGCGTCGCCAGCAGCGCGACATCCAGGCTATCGAGCGCCACGCGGGGGCCAGGCTGTCGCCGTGGGTCAAGGGCGCGCACGTGGCGCCCACCCCGGCGAAGGCTCCGCCGCGCCGCCATTCCAAGCCCCATCTGTCGGCCAATGGCGGCGGGCCGACCAGCAAGCTGATCGTGTTCGGCGGCCGCGCCGCGGGGCTCGAGCCGTCGGACATCATCCACGCGATCACGGCCGCCACCGGCCTGGACGGCGAGTCGGTGCGCAACGTGCGCGTGCTGGAGCGCTTCGCGTTCGCGGAGGTGCCCGAAGGGGAGGCCCGCCGGGTCGTGCAGCTGACCACCGGGACCGAGGTCCGCGGTCACGCGCTGGCGCTGGAGCTGGCGCGCTCGTAGCAATCTAAAGCGCGTATCGGCTAACTGACGGCGCGCCGCGACTCCGAACCTGGGCCCGTGTTGCAGGCGGTTATAAGCCCGCTGCGCGGGTTGTCATCAACACATGGAGGTATGCGATGAGTCTGCAATCGCTCGTCCGTCGTCGTCCCTCGGCGGCGATGATCGTCGCGGTCCTAGCGCTGTTCCTGGCGCTCGGAGGGGTGGGCTGGGCGGCGAGCCAGTTGCCATCGAACAGTGTCGGAACGGCCCAGCTCCAGAACGCCTCGGTCACCAACTGGAAGATTCTCAACGGCGCGGTTGGCAACCGGAAGCTCGCGTTCGGTGCGGTTGGCCCAAGGAAGCTCGAGAACGCCGCGGTGGGGCGGACGCAGATCAACACCGGCCAGGTGCAGGCGCGGGTCACCGGCACCTGCTCGGCCGGCGCGATCAGCTCGATCGACTCGGCGGGGAAGGTGCAGTGCGGCTCGACCCCGCCGCAGGAGTTCGGCACGAGCTCGGCCACGACCACGCTCGGCTCGGGCGCGACCGCCGTCGCGAGCGAAGCGCTCCCGGGCGGTCCCTCCTATCTGGTGCTGGCCTATCCACACGCGCAGATCACCGGGGGGTCCGGAGCGCAGGTCGAGGTCGACTGCACCCTGTCGGCCAACGGCGCGTCGCTGACCAGGAGCTTGATCGTCGACAAGGGAGCGAACGACCAGGCGGGGACGATCCCGCTCGTGGTGGCAGCTCCCTCCTCGCACGGCGCTGGCACGGCGAGCGTCAGCTGCACGAAGACCTCCTCCGGCGCCTCGCCGACGGTCGACGTGGCGAGCACCGTCAACGCGATCCAGACCGCCAGCAACAGCTGAGCGCCACGCTCCGGCGATCCAGGCGGCGGGCGCGCCGCCTGGATCGCGGGCCGGGCGGATCGCGGGTACTGTCAGGGCATGTCCACAGCCCACATGACCACCACGCACGGCACGATCGCGCTCGAGCTGTTCGACGACGATGCGCCGAAGACCGTCGCCAACTTCCGCAAGCTAGCCGCCGAGCACTTCTACGACGGCGTCATCTTCCACCGCGTGATCCCGGATTTCATGATCCAGGGCGGCTGCCCCGACGGCACCGGCAGGGGCGGCCCCGGCTATCAGTTCGAGGATGAGATCAACGACCACCGAGTGGTGCGGGGCGCGCTCGCGATGGCCAACGCCGGGCCGAACACCAACGGCTCCCAGTTCTTCATCGTGACCGCCGACAGCGCCCCGTGGCTCGACGGCAAGCACACCGTGTTCGGCCACGTGAGCGCCGGGATGGAGGCGGTGGAAGCAATCGAGGCGCTACCCACCGGTGGCCAGGACCGGCCGCTGGATCCGCCGCAGATCGAGTCGATCACGCTCGATCCGGCCTAGGGGTTGCAGCCGATGGCGAGCGTCGAGGAGCGGCCCGCGGCGAACCTCGCCGACCGCCCGCCCCCCGCCACGATCCGGGTCGAGAATCCCGCCAGCGGCGAGCTGATCGCCACCGTTCCGTCGCTGACGCGCGAGCAGCTCGCGAGCCTCGCAGCTCGCGCTCGTGCGGCGCAGCCGGGTTGGGAAGCGCACGGCTTCGACGGCCGCGGGCGCGTGCTGAGGCGCGCCCAGCGGTGGATGCTCGACAACGCGGACCGGATCATCGAGGTCGTCGTTTCCGAGACCGGCAAGACCCACGAGGACGCCCAGCTGGCCGACTTCGGCTACACGGTCGCCGCGCTGGGCTTCTGGGCCAGACAGGCGCCCAGGTACCTCGCCGAGGAGCGCGTGCCGTCGTGGAACAACCCGATCGCCGTGGGCAAGAAGCTGGTCATCCGCTACGCCCCGATCGGGCTAGTCGGCGTGATCGGGCCGTGGAACTTCCCGATCGCCAACTCGTTCGGCGACTGTATCCCGGCGCTCGCCGCCGGCAACAGCGTGATCCTGAAGCCGAGCGAGGTGACGCCGCTCAGTTCGCTGCTGATGGAGGCGATGATGCGCGAGTGCGGGCTGCCCGAGCACGTCTTCCAGGTCGCCACCGGGGGCGGCGGGGCCGGGGCGGATTTGATCGCGGAGGTGGACTGCGTGATGTTCACCGGCTCGGGCCCGACGGGCAGAGCGGTGATCAAGGCAGCCGCGGAGGCGCTGATCCCCTGCTACCTGGAGCTCGGTGGCAATGACCCGATGATCGTCTGCGCCGACGCGGACCTCGAGCGGGCCGCCAACGCCGCGACTTTCTACTCGATGAACAACAGCGGACAGGTATGCATCTCGGTCGAGCGCTGCTACGTCGAGCAGGCCGCATACGACCGCTTCGTCGAGCAAGTCACCGCCAACGTGCGCAAGCTGCGCCAGGGATCTCCCGACGGGATCGGCGCGGTCGACGTAGGGGCGGTGACCCTCTCGAGCCAGCTTGAGATCGTCGACGAGCACGTCCGCGACGCGGTCGCCAAGGGCGCCCGGGTGCTGACCGGAGGCCACCGCCGGCCCGGACCCGGTCACTTCTACGAGCCCACCGTGCTGGTCGACGTCGATCACTCGATGAAGATCATGCGCGAAGAGACCTTCGGTCCCACGCTTCCGATCATGAGGATCCCCGACGCCGAGGAGGGGGTCCGGCTCGCCAACGACTCGAGCTACGGGTTGCAGGCCAGCGTGTGGACCAGCGATATCGGGCGCGGCGAGACGCTGGCTCGCACGCTCGAGGCCGGGGTGGTGTGTGTCAACGACGCCCAGATCAACTACAGCGCGCTGAACCTGCCGATGGGCGGCTGGAAGGCCTCCGGCCTCGGGAGCAGGCACGGGGAGAATGGAATCCGCAAGTACACCAAGATCCAGTCGCTGCTGGTCACCCGGCGTGCGCTCAAGCGCGAGCCGTTCATGTTCCCTTACCGGGCACGTCGCACGATGACCCTGCGGCGCCTGTTCCGGATCCTCTACGGGCGCGGCAAGCGCGACTGACGGTCCGGTGGCGCCGAGGCCGCTCGCTTGACCGCGCTGGGGCTGGCGCTCGCCTCATCGCTGTGCTGGGGAGTGGCCGACTTCATCGGCGGCCTGCAGAGCCGGCGCGTGGCGTTGCTGACCGTGCTGCTGATCTGTCAAGGCGTCGGGCTGCTTGGCCTAGCCGTGCTGATCGCCGTCCGGGGAGTGCCAGCGCCCGAGCTGACACGGCTGCTGCCGGCGGCTGTCGGCGGTCTCGGCGGGATCGTCGGGCTGATGGCCTTCTATCGTGCGCTCGCGATCGGGACGATGAGCGTCGTCGCCCCGATCGCCGCGACCGGCGTCGCCGTGCCGGTCGTGGTGGGGCTCGCGGGAGGCGATCGGCCCGCGCCGTTGCAAGTCATCGGGCTGGTGGCGGCGAGCGCCGGGGTGGTGCTCGCCAGCCGCGAACAGCGCGTCGCCGGCGCACAGGACGAGGCCGACCGGACCAGCGTGGCGCTCGCGCTGGTGGCCGCGGTCGGCTTCGGCAGCTTCTTCGTGGGCATGCGGATCAGCGCGCGCTACGACGTGGCCTGGGCGCTGCTCGCCGCTCGTGTCAGCGGCGTGGCGTGCCTGGCGGTGCTGGCGACGGCGCGCGGGGCACCGCTCACCGGCCTGCGTCCCGCGCTGGCGCCCCTGCTGCTGACGGGGGCACTCGACCAAGGGGCCAACGGCCTGTTCGCGCTCGCCAGCAGACACGGGCTGCTGAGCCTGGTGTCGGTCGGAGCTTCGCTCTATCCGCTGGTCACCGTGCTGCTTGCGCGCGCCGTGTTGGGGGAGCGGGTGCGACGGATCCAGGAGCTCGGGATCGCCGCGTCGCTGGCCGGCGTCGTGCTGATCGCCGCGGGGTGAGCCACTACTAGTGGTTCAGGCAGGCGGGAATCTGGAGCGCCTGCCAGGCGCCGTTTGCTTCGGACTCCATCGGCGCCAGCTGCTGCTGGAGCGACTTGACCGTGATCACCTCATCGCCGCCGGCGGCGAGGTCTCGGACCGCCGCCTGGATCGCCGAGAGCTCGGCCGACGAGGCGCCGACCGCGGTCGCGTAAACCTGGGCGAGGTCGCCGGGGGCATGCAGCGCCCGCAGGCCGGCGAGCTCCGGGGACAGGGCCGCGGCTCCTTGACTCAGGAAGCCGGCCGCGGCCGCCGGCGAGGAGGGGGTCGGGATCAGCGCGGCCCGCTTGCTGGCAGCCGAGCACAGCCGCGTGGCCGCGCCTCGCAGCTGCTCCGAGGACAGCGAGCTCGATCCGCACGCGGTCAACGCGAGCGCGGCGACACCTGCGGCCGCGATCCGGGACCTGCCGCCGCGGCGCCTCATCGCAGCGGCACCGCCAGCAATCGCTCCAGCGCCGCGATCGTGCGCTCGCACTGCACGTGGTGGATCGTCGCCATGCCTAGCTCGGCGGCCGGCTTGAGGTTGAACGGAAGGTCGTCGACGAACACGCACGCCCGGGGCTCGACGCCGAGCTGCCGTGCCCCAAGCCGATATAGCTCGGGCGCGGGCTTGCGCACCCCGACCTCGCCGGACAGCACGACGGCGTCGAACAACTCGGCCAGCAAGGCGCGGTCGTAGCGACCCGTGCCCCAAGAATTCGAGATCAGGCCGGTGCGCACGCCGGCTGCGCGGGCCCGCCGCACGGCTGCGAGCATCGGCTCCTCGAGCGAGGAGGCGGCGAACATGCGCTCGATCAGCTGACCGCTCTCCACGCCCAGCAGCGCCGCGAGCTGGGGCTCGAACTCCGCTTCCGCGAGCGCGCCCGTCTCCAGGCCGACAAGCAGCTCCCGGCTCGAGGAGTCCGAGCGAAAGCGCTCCGCGACCGTGTCGGGCGCCAGCCCCTCCAGCTCGCAGAAAGCGCGGAAGGAGTCGAACACGCTGCTGGTCAGCACGCCGCCCCAGTCGATCAGCAGGCCTCGATACGGGAGCGGGCGCTGCGCGGCGGGCGGGGATTGGCGAGCAGGGCTAGAGGCCATGCTCCGAGACCGCGAGCGCCCGCCGCGCGAGCTCCACGACGCCGGCGCCGAACGACTTCAGATACGGGTCGTCGGTTGAGCCCTCGAGCGCTCGCTTGTAGTTGCCCTCCATGAACACCACCGCCTTCCAGAGGGCCAGCGTGTAGTACCAGGAGAGCGAGCGCATCGAGCGTCCCGAGCGCTGCTCGTAGTGCTCGACGAGCTCGGCGCGAGTGGGAAATCCCGGCAGCGCGGTGACCCTCGGCGGGCTGAGCTTCCCCAGCGATTGGTCGTCGGCTTGGACCCAGTGGGTCAGCAGATAGCCGAGGTCCGCGAAGGGATCGCCGATCGTCGCCATCTCCCAGTCGAAGATCGCCACCAGGCGGGCGGGGCCCCGGCTTGCGAACATCAGGTTGCCGAGCCGGTAGTCACCGTGCACGAGCGTCGCCGGCGGGGACTGCGGCAGGTTGGCTCGCAGCCACGACCCCACCTGCTCGACCTCGGCCAGCTCGCGGGTGCGGTTGTGCTCCCAGAGTCCGCCGAAGCGGCGCAGCTGGCGCTCGAGATAGCCGGTCGGCTTGCCAAATCCCTCCAGCCCGATCGAGCGCCAGTCGACGTCGTGCAGCTCGACCAGCGCTTGCACCAGCTGAGCGGCGACCCGAGCGCGCTGCGCGGGGGTATCGAGCGGCGCAGGTATCGCGCTGGTGATCACCTCCCCCTCGACCCGCTCCATCACGTAGAAGGGGGCGCCGATCACCTCCGGGTGTTCGCACACCGCCAGCACCTTGGGGGTGCGGACGGGCGTCGGCTCGAGCGCCTTCAGCAGCCGCGCTTCACGCAGTACGTCGTGCGCGCTGGGCGGCAGCGGGCCGCGCGGTGGCCGCCGCAGCACGACGCCCGTGGAGAGCTCGAAAGTGGCGTTCGAATGCCCTTCCCCGATCGCCCTGGCGCCCAGCGTCGCGCGGGCCTCGAGGCCGCTGGCAGCCAGGAACTCGATCAGCGGCTCGATCACCAGCAGCGGCTCCCGGCTGTTGGTCTTACGGTCTGCGGCGGTACGGACGACGTCGTCGGAAGCGAGGATCGCGCTCACGGCGGGCAGCGTAACGGTGGGGACGCCCGCATCGTCCCGTCGATTGGTCTCAGACGGGGAGCGGCATGCGGCTGCCGATCACTCGATCGAACCGCCACCCGTGCAGCTGCTCGGGATCGCCGGCCAGCCCCACGACGACCGCACCGGTTCGACGCTCGATCGAGTGCAGCAGCGCGGCCAGGCGGTCGCGTCGCGCCCGTCCCGTGCCCGATTCGTCAAACGCCCAGTCGCGATCGCCTCCATCGACAAGCACCGTCACCCGGTGCGGCCTGCAGCTGGCGATCTGCTCGATCAGATCCGCCTCGCCGTCCTCCGGCCCCACGATTGCAAGTAGATCACTCATGATCTCCGAGTCTGGTGCCCCCGCTAAAGCGGTCCTGAACGGACTCGAACAATTGCGACACGGATTTTGCGCGCAAACGACGCCAAGTACGCTCGTGATCAGCGATGCCCGAGCTTCCAGAGGTTGAGATCAGCGCCCGCCTGCTCGATCGAGCGCTGGCCGGCGCGCGCGTGCAGTCGGCGCTCGCGCCCGGGGTCAACGCGATGCGCAGCTACGATCCACCGCTGAGCGCGCTGGAGGGGCGCCGGATTGAGGGCGTGTCGCGCCGGGGCAAGCTGTTCGTGGTCGCGCTCGAGGGGCAGCTGGCGCTCCTGATCCACCTGATGTCGGCGGGACGGCTGCAACTGTTCGACGCGCGCGCGTCGCTCCGTGACCGCACCTCACGACTGCTGTTGCGGCTGGATGACGGACGCGAGCTGCGCCTACGGGAGTTCGGCACCAGGCAGGCCGCGTGGGTCAAGCTGCTGCGCTCACCGGAGCTGGAAGGCGAAGAGACGCTCGCCGCGCAGGGCCCAGAGGCATGGCCCGATCCGCCGCCGCTGGCAGAGCTGCTCGATGCGCCGCGTCCGCTGCATGGCCTGCTGCGCGACCAACACGTGATCGCCGGCATCGGTCGCTCGTGGGTCGACGAGATCCTCCACGCCGCGAAGCTGTCGCCGTTCAAGCGCGGCGCCGAGCTCGAGCCCGACGAGGCGGATCGGCTCCGCGAGGCGGTCGTCGGCAGGCTGGGCGACGCGCTCGCGCACTACGAGGAGCAGATCACGCTCCCGATTCCCGACAAGCTGCCGATGCCGCTGAAGGTTCATCGCCGCAACGGACAGCCGTGCCCGCGCTGCGGTGACCGCATCGAGGCCGTGTTCTACGAGGACTACGTGATGTGCTACTGCCCGACCTGCCAGACCGAGGGCAAGCTGCTGAAGGACCGCCGACTCTCCCGTCTGCTGAAATAACGCCTGATGGCACTCGCGCCGGGCGATCAGGCCCCCGACTTCACCCTCTCCGACCAGCACGGAGCCCCGGTCTCGCTGTCGTCACTACGTGGCAAGACGGTCGTGCTCTACTTCTATCCCAAGGCCGACACCCCCGGCTGCACGACCCAGGCCTGCGGCGTACGCGACCACCGCGCGGACTACGAGCACGCCGACGCAGTCGTGCTGGGGGTCTCACCCGACGTCGTCAAGGACACATCCGCGTTCGACCACAAGTACGGCCTGGGCTTCCCGCTGCTCGCGGACTCCGACCACGCCGTGGCCGAGGCCTACGGGGTGTGGGTGCGCAAGGAGCGCGATGGCCGCGAGTACATGGGCAACGAGCGGACGACGTTCGTGATCGCGCCCGACGGCGTGATCCGGGACGTGTTCCGCTCGGTCAAGCCAGAAGCGCACGACTCGCTGGTGCTGGACGCCCTGGAGCGGCTCGGAGGCGCCGAGGCGGCTAGGAGTTAGTGGCGCCCGGGCGGGCTACTGAAGCCCTTCGCGGGCTTCGCGGACGAGTGTGACCGCCTCCGGGAAGATCACAGCCATCACCCCACGGAGCTGCTCTGCCTGCTGCTCGGTGGTCCCTTGGATATTGGCGCGGTTGATCGCCGCGACCGTCAGATCGACCGCCAGCTTGATCGCGTTGTCGGCCCACGCGAGGCGCTGGGCGCCCTGCATCTGCTCGGCAAACTCCCCCAGTCTGCGCTGGAGTTCGTCTGGATCGCCGAACAGGCCGCCGAAGCCGCTTCCTTCCATACCGACAATGGTAGCCCCGATGTGGATCGCCGCCCTCAGCGCCGCCGCCGGGCGCTGACGGCGATCGTCCCGCCGCGGCTCGTCAGCCCCGCGATCAGCTCCGCCGCCGCGGCCGCCGGGGCCAGCGCCAGCGCCAGCAGCGAGACCGGCAGGTCGATCGAGCGCAACGGCGCGTTTCGCTTCAGCAGGTTGTAGAGGTACGAGGGACGGGCGGTCAGCGGATTGACCAGGGACTGCCACATCCCGTAGGGGTTGTGCTCGAGCAGCACGTGGTGGGTGGCAACGACCTCGAACCCTCGCCCCGCGAGCAGCCGGTGGAGCCCAGCCGGGGTGAAGTGCACGCGGTGGCGGGGGACGTCGAAGTGGTACCAGCGCTCCCCGGCCACGCGCGCCTGGAGGCTCTCGAGGTTGGGCACCGCCACCAGCAGCCCTCCGCCTGGGCGCAGCCAGCCGGCGATCCGAGCCAGGGCCTCGCCGGGCTGCTCGAGATGCTCCAGCACGTGCCACAGCGTCACCGCGTCGAGTGAGCGGGGGGCGATTTCCGCCTGCGCGATCGTCACGCGCCGCAACGGGCCGCCGCTGCGCTCGCCGGCTGCTCGGCCCGACGGGTCGATCCCGAATGCGTCGTAGCCCGCAGCGCCGGCGGCGGCGACGAATCGCCCCCGCCCCGCGCCTGCGTCCAGCAACCGGGCCGGCGGGGGCACCAGCGCGCGCAGCAGCCGCAGCCGCCGCTGGTCGAATGCCGCCAGCACCGGCCGTGCGGCGCGGTGGAGCCGGGGTGCACGGGGTTGGTAGGCGCCGGAGTCGTGCAGACCCGGCAAGGCCCCGGCGCTGGTGCGGGCCGTGCCACACGCGAGGCAGCGCAGCAGCTGGTACCGGGTGTCGCCGAGCGCCGGCTCTGAGGCGCGAACCGACAGCCAGGCCACCAGTCCGGCGCCACAAGCAGGGCACACTGCGTCGGCCGACTGGGGTGGCACCGGCGCGAGTGTAGGGCCGGGCGCAGGCCGCAGCGCGGGGCTAGCATAGGCGGCCGCATGAGCGCCCAGGATCGACTCGCCTACGAGGCTCGCGTTCGCCTGCGCCAGGCCGTGATCGCGGTGCTGGCCGGCGTGCTGCTGGTCGCCGCGTCGGCGATGCAGCTGACCGGCCCGCACACCAAGGTCGACGAGCTGACGGTCGATCTGATCACCGCCAACAAGCGCGTGCCGCTCGACCAGATCGCTGCCGTGATCAACGCACTCGCCTCGCTGGCGATCGCCGCGACGCTGACCTACCTGTTCGCCGCCACGCGCGCCCGCAACCAGCAGCTGAACCAGTACATCAAGTGGATCGCGATCGGAGGCGGAGCGCTCGCGGCGATCACCGGGATCGCGTATTCGGTCGTGATCGCGGTCAAGGTGCACCAGTTCGTGACGCAGGGCGCGCAGACCTACGACCAGGCCAACCACCTGACCAACTCGGGCGAACTGCTGGCGCTTCAGCTCCTCGGTCAGGCGGCGGCGCTGGCGCTGGCGGTCGCGTTCGTGCTGGTCTCGCTGGGCGCGATGCGGGTTGGCCTGCTGACCCGCTTCATGGGCTACCTGGGGATCTTCGCGGGCGTACTGGTGCTGTTTCAGATCACCCAGGTGCCGGTCGTGCAGGGCTACTGGCTGGTCGCGCTCGGGTACCTGTTCTCGGGCCGATGGCCGACCGGGGTCCCGCCGGCATGGCGAAGCGGCCGGGCGGAGCCCTGGGCCTCGGGCCAGGAGCTGCGCGCCCGGCGAGTGGGAGCCGCCGCCGGCCGCGCGAAGCCGACCGCCACGCCGGCGCCCGAGGCCGTGGGCGGCCCCGCCCCGACGCCGGCGCGGAGCCGCGCCGGCGCGCCGAAGCGCAAGCGCAAGCGCAAGCGGTAGAGCTGCGCGAGGCCGGGCAGGCGGCCGGTCCGCCCATCCGACATTCGTCCGGGCGCGCTGGACGAGCGGGCACCGCGTGCCGATTCGGTTGCTGAAGCTTCCCCGCCACCGTTACCCCGCCGCGTCTGGCGCCTGTCGCTGACGGCACTGCCGCCGGCGTCGCCTCCCGCGCTCCGGCGGGTAGCGCCCCGGCCGAGACCTCCCCGGCCCCCGTCCACGCTCGGGGGCCGGGGATGCGGGGCCGCGTGCATCGGCGGCGTTCGTCCCCCGGCGGTCGCCGTTCGTCCTGCGCACACCACCGTTCGCACCCCGATCAGCGCCGCTTGCCGTTAAGGGGTTGTCTCGCCAACGGCGCCGGGCGAAGCTTGCCTTGACTCGTCAACAATCGAGTAGGGAGGTACAGATGGAAGCTGCACGGATGGGTGGTCGCGAGGCGGACGTCGCGCCTGCGCCCGATCCCACCGGTGGCCGGTCGGCTGGCGTCTGGACCCCTGGGGACCCGGGACCGCTTGGCCTCGCCGCGTTCGCAGGAACGACGTTCATGCTCAGCCTGATCAATGCCGGGCTGGTTGGCACGAAGGCCATCCCCGGCGGCGGTCTGTTGCCGATGGTCGCGGGACTGGCGATCGCCTACGGCGGCGCAGCCCAACTGATTGCTGGGATCTGGGAGTTCCGGACTGGCAACACGTTCGGCGCCGTCGCCTTCTGCTCCTACGGGGCGTTCTGGATCTCGTTCTACTTCATCGTCCATTCCGTCGCCGAGAACGCACCGACCGAGGTGTTCGCCGGACTCGGCCTGTACTTGTGGATGTGGGGAATCTTCACCACATACATGTTCTTCGCTTCGCTGCGGACGACGGGTGCGGTTGCGCTCGTATTCCTGCTGCTGGCGATCACGTTCATCATCCTCGGCATCGGTAACTCCGCGCTGGTGGGGACCAAGAACGTGACCAACGGGACGATCAAGCTCGGCGGTTACGTCGGGATCGTGACCGCGATCGCGGCTTGGTACGCGTCGTTCGCGGCGGTCATCAACTCGACCTTCGGTCGGGTGATGATGCCCGTGTTCCCAATGGCGCGCTGAGTGCTATCACTAGCGGTAGATCTGTTTGGGTACAACTAGTCGAATAGGTCGCCGCGCACCTGCGGTGAGCTCGAGCGCCGGCGATCGCGCCGGCGCTCTGAGCTTGCCGGTGTGAGACGCCAGACCGAAGAAGGAGAGGCTTTATGGCAGACACGGTTGAGACTCCCGCCGGCGAGGAGTCGCTCGAGGCCAAGCTCGAGTCGATGCTCGACATCGAGAAGTTCGATCCGCCCGAGGACTTTCGCAAGCACGCTCTCCTGGACGACCCCTCGATCTACGAGGAGGCGGAGAGCGACTGGAAGGGCTGGTGGCTCAAGCAGGCGAAGGAGCTGCACTGGTTCAAGGAGCCGAGCGAGGTGCTCGACGACTCCAATCCGCCGTTCTACAAGTGGTTTGCGGATGGCAAGCTGAACGCCTCCTATAACTGCCTGGATCGCCACGTCGAGGCAGGTAACGGCGACCGAGTTGCATACCACTGGCATGGCGAGGAGGGCGAGGAGCGCGAGATCACCTACGCCGACCTGCATCGCGAGGTCCAGAAGTTCGCCAACGTGCTGAAGGACCTGGGGATCGAGCAGGGAGACGTGGTCGGGATCTACCTGCCGATGGTTCCCGAGGTGGTGGTGGCGATGCTGGCGTGCGCCCGCATCGGGGCGCCGCACAACGTGGTGTTCGGGGGCTTCTCGGCCGACTCGGTGCGCGAGCGGATGGAGTTCTCCGAGGCCAAGGCGCTGGTGACGATCGACGGCGCCAGGCGCAAGGGCAAGACCGCTCCGATCAAGCAGCAGGTCGACAAGGCCATGTCGGGCCTGGACACGCTCGAGCACATCGTCGTGGTCAAGCACACCGACGAGGAGTGCGAGATGAAGGAAGGCCGCGACCACTGGTACCACGAGCTGATGGACAAGGCCGACGACGAGTGCCCGGCGGAGGAGCTAGGCGCCGAGCACCCGTTGTACGTGCTTTACACGAGCGGTTCGACCGCCAAGCCGAAGGGTGTGCTGCACACCACCGGCGGTTACCTGACGGGTGTGTCGGCGACGCACCGTTACATCTTCGACCTCAAACCGGAGGAGGATGTGTACTGGTGCGCAGCCGACGTCGGCTGGGTCACCGGTCACTCCTACATCGTGTATGGGCCGCTGTGCAACGGCACCACCAGCGTGATGTGGGAAGGGGCGCCCGACTATCCGCACAAGGGCATCTGGTGGGAGCTGTGCGAGCGCTATGGCGTGAGCCTGTTCTATACCGCCCCCACGGCGATCCGGGCGTGCATCAAGTGGGGCGTCGAGCACGTCGAGAAGGCAAACCTCGACAAGCTGCGGCTGCTGGGAACGGTCGGGGAGCCGATCAACCCCAAGGCCTGGCTGTGGTACTACAAGGTGGTCGGCGGCGAGCGCTGCCCGATCGTCGACACCTGGTGGCAGACCGAGACCGGCGCGATCATGATCTCGCCGCTCCCGGGGATCGTGGCCACCAAGCCCGGCTCGGCCACGCGTCCGTTCCCCGGCGTCGAGGCCGATGTGGTCGACGAGCGTGACGGGGAGCCGGTGGAGGACGGTCAGGGGCTGCTGATCATCAAACGGCCCTGGCCGTCGATGCTGCGCACGCTCTACAAGGAGGACGACCGCTTCGTCGAGACGTACTTCGACAAGTTCGGCAAGGAGACCTATCTCGTCGGCGACGCCGCCCGCAAGGACAAGGACGGCTACTTCTGGATCATCGGGCGGATCGATGACGTCGTCAACGTCTCCGGCCACCGGATGTCGACGGCGGAGGTCGAGTCGGCGATCGTCTCGCACAAGAAGGTCGCCGAGGCGGCGGTGATCGGGCAGTCCGACGAGGACACGGGCCAGGCGATCTGCGCGTTCGTGATCCTCGAGGGCGATCGCGAGGGCAGCGACGAGCTCGTCCAGGAGATCCGCGAGCACGTCGCCAAGAAGATCGGCAAGCTGGCGCGGCCGAAGCGGATCA
>JAFAZB010000211.1 GCA_019240015.1 Solirubrobacterales bacterium | reverse complement strand
CGCTCGACCGCCACCAGCTCACCCCGGTCCTCCATCAGCGCCGCCAGATGCGTCGTCTTGGCCCCCGGCGCGGCGCACAGGTCGAGCCCCAGATCGCCGGGCCGCGGATCCAGCGCGCGGGCCACGAGCATCGATCCGCGGGACTGGGGCATGATCGCGCCCCGCTGCCAGAGCCCCGAGCCCTGGGCGTCGAACGGCGCCTCGAGCACGATCGCCTCGGGAAGCCCGTGCACCGGCTGCGCCACCACCTCCAGCTCGGCCAGCACCTGCTCCCGGGAGGCCACCAGGGTGTTGACGCGGAGCGCCGACTCGGCCGGCCGGTTGACCGCAGCCAGCATCGCGCGGGCGTCCTGGGCACCGAGCTCGTTCCACCACATGCGCGCGAGCCAGAGCGGCACCGAATGCAGCACCGATGCGCCTTCCGGCGCGCTGTCATCGAGCTCGCCGACGATCTCGGCGCCTTCGCGCGCGGCCCGGCGCAGCACCGCGTTGACCAGACCCGCGCCGCCCCCCCGGCCCAGCTTGGCGAGCTCGACGCTTTCGTTGACCGCCGCGTGCGGCGCGACCCCATCGAGTAGCAGGAGCTGAAACACGCCCAGTCGGAGCGCCGCCAGCACCGGCGGGTCGAGCGCCGCGACGGGGCGTCCGGCGAGGCGCTCGAGCACCTGATCGAGCGTCGCGCGCCGTTGCACCGCCCCGTAGGCAAGCGCCATCGCCAGCGCGCGTTCGCGTGGCTCGAGTCCGGCCGACTCGGCCATGAACGCCCGGTCCGCGTACGCGCCCCGCTCGAACACCCGACGCAGCACGGTGAACGCGCACCGTCTCGCCGGTGAGACCGCTGGGCTCGCCGCCGACAGCTTGCTGCGTGACGCGGTCATCCGATCACCGCCGATAGCCCCGCAGGAAGTCCTCGCCGCTCATCGGCTTGCGCCCGGCGGGCTGCACTTCCACCAGCTCCAGCGCCCCGTCGGCGCAGCCGAGCACCGGCCGCGGGCCCCCGAGCGACAGCACGCCGCGCGGCGGGCCGTCGTCGCGGACCCGCGCCTTGCCGACCCCGAGCAGCGTCCCGTCGGGCAGGCGGACCTGGGCTCCGATGTGGGGGTTCAGGGCGCGGACCACCCGCGCGAGCACAGCGGCTGGGCGGGCTGGGTCGAGCTCGCGGTCGGCCGCGGCGATCTTCTCCGCGTAGGTCGCGAGCCGCTCCTCCTGCTCGACGCACGGCGGGGGGCTGTCCAGCGCGGCGATCAGCAGCTCGGCACCCAGTTCCTGGAGCCGCTGCGCGAGCGTGCCGTAGGTGTCCTCGGATCCGATCGGCTCGGCAGCCTGTAGACACACCGGCCCGCTGTCGAGCCCGGCGGTCAGCCGCATGATCGAGACGCCGGTCTGCCGATCGCCGGCGATGATCGCGCGCTCGATCGGCGCCGCCCCCCGCCAGCGCGGCAGCAGCGACGGGTGCACGTTGAGGATTGGGTGCTCCGACAGCAGCGGCTCGGTGATCAGCGCCCCGTAGGCGCACACGCAGACCGCCTCTGGCTCCAGCGCCGCGATCTGCTCCCGGGTGGGCTCGTCGTTGACCGACTCCGGCTGGGCGAGCTCGAGCCCGAGCGCGCGCGCCGCGTCGGCGACCGGCGGCGCGCCCAGCCGGCGGCCTCGGCCCCGGCGTCGATCCGGCCGCGTGATCACCAGCGCCGGCCGATGATCGGTGCCCGCCAGCCGGCGAAGTACGGCTGCCGCGAACTCGGAGGTGCCCAGGAAGACGGTCGGCACTTTGGCTGGGCAGCTGTGGCGCGCTGAGGGGGCTCGCGCTCAGGCCGCCTGCTGCGCCTCGCGCATCGCCTGCATCGCTTCCTTTCGCTGCTCCCGGCTGATGCGGTCGAGGATCAGCACCCCGTCCAAGTGGTCGATCTCGTGCTGGATCACACGTGCCTCGAGCCCCGAGGCCTCAATCGAGATCGCCGCGCCGTGCTCGTCACAAGCCCGGACCCGCACATAGACGGGCCGCTCCACGTCGACGTTGACCGCGGGCAGGCTCAGGCAACCCTCTTCCAGGATCTCCTTCTCGGCGCCGAGCCACTCGATCTCCGGGTTCACCAACGCCGCGATCTCGGCCTGCTGCTGGACGCGGTAGACGAGCACCCGGTTCAGGACGCCCACCTGCGTGGCGGCGAGGCCCACCCCCAGCGCATCGTCCATCAGCGCCCCCATCCGGGCGATCTCTGAGCGCAGCGCGTCATCGAAGCGATCCACCGGCCGGGCGCGGGTGCGAAGCACGGGATCGCCGAACTTGCGTACCTGGGCGAGCGCGGCGTTGCGGCGCGCGAGGACCTCAGGGTCGAGCTCGGGCTCCGCGGAACCTTCAGCTTGCCTCTGCCCCGAGTCGCCGTCGGCCGCCGAGGAGTCGCCGGGCGGCGAGGCTGAGGAGTCCAGCTCGTCGAGTTCCTCCGTGGCGCGCTCGGTCACAGGGCCAGTCTAGAGGCTCGTCCCGCGGCTCAATGTTCACTGGGGGTCGACGTCGACGCCGACGCTGACTCCCTGCTTGGCGGCCGCCGGACCAACACGGTCGACGGCCTCACCGACGGCGCGGATCGCCGCTGAACGGTCGCTCGCCTTGATCACCAGCTGGCTGCGGGCGCGGGCGCGGAGTCGAAACAGGGGAGCGGGTCCCAGCACGATCGTGTCCGGCGGCGAGATCAGCCCGCGCAACGTGTTCGCCACGGATCGCGCCGCATCCGCTTCCGGCGCGGCGCACACGACTCGGATCAAGGTCGCGTACGGCGGGTAGTGGAGCGCCTCACGCCGGACCAGCTCGTCGGCCAGGAAGCCGTCGGCATCGTGCCGCGCGGCGAATGCGATCGCGCGTGCGGCCGGGCTGAGCGTCTGGACCAGGACGCGGCCGCCCGCCCTTCCCCGCCCGGTGCGCCCCGCCAGCTGGGTGACGAGCGCGAATGTCCGCTCCTCGGCGCGGAAGTCGGGGAATCGGAGCGTCTGGTCGGCATCGAGCACGATCCCGAG
>JAFAZB010000128.1 GCA_019240015.1 Solirubrobacterales bacterium | reverse complement strand
CGAGAAAAACCAGCTCCGGATCGCCGATCAACGCCAGCGCGACATCGACTCGTCGCTGCTGCCCGCCTGACAGCTGACCACCGCGAACCTCGGCGCGCTTCTTCAGCCCGACGAGTTCGATCACTTCTTGCACCGACCGCGGCGCCGCGTAGTAGCCGGCGTAGAGCTCAAGGCACTCGCGCACGGTCAGCTGCGGCTCGACCCGCGAGGACTGGAGCACCACGCCGACCCGGGACCGCCACCATCGGTCGGCGTGCTCAGGGTCCTCCCCGAGAACCCGCACATCGCCGGCCGATCGCTTCCGATGGCCCTCGAGAATCTCGACGGTCGTCGTCTTTCCAGCGCCGTTGGGACCAAGGAAAGTGAAGATCTCGCCGCGCGCCACCCGCAGGTCAACGCCTCGCACGGCCTCAAAGCCGTCGTACGACATCCGCAGGCCCGAGACCTCGATCACGGCGTCGGTCACCTCGGACCCACCGGTGCCAACGACGCGCGACGCCGTGAGCGGCCCATCCCCGGTGCCCTCGATGACCGACAAAGCTACGAGCCCACCCTCGCCTGCCGGAACATGTCGCGGCGATCGTACACCCGCGCCAACAGCTCGGGAAAGAAATTGAGTCGGACTGTCTCCGGCTCGCCGGGGACTCGATCAGCTAGTGACGTGCGCGCTGTCGCCGCCGGTGGCCGCGAACGCTGTCCCGCTGACCATGCGGGCCGCGTCCGAGGCGAGGAACACCACCAGTGGGGCGACGTCCTCGGGCGCAAGCCACGGCACCCCGAGCGGCGTCTTCCTCCTCTGCGCCTCGATCGCGGCCTGTTCGTCCTTCGCCTCGTCACCGCTGGGCTCCTGGCCGGCCTCGGCCAGCGCCTGGGCATAGCGCTGCTCATGGCGCGTGAGTGTCGTGTCGATCAGCCCCGGAATCACCGCGTTGACCGTGATCTGATGCTCACCGAGCTCAAGCGCGGCTGACTTCATCAGCCCGAGCAGCCCCCACTTCGACGCCGAATATGACGCGCCGTACTTCGTGCCGTGCTGTCCTTGGGTGGAGGAGTTGATGATGATCCGCCCGCCGCCCCGACGGACCAACAGGGGCGCGAAGGCGCGCACGACGTTCGCCGTGCCGTTGAGGTTGACCTCGATCTGGTCGCGCCAGTCGGCGTCGTCCATCTCCACGATGGGCTTGAACGCCTGAATCCCCGCGTTGGCGAACACGATGTCCACTCCGCCCCACCCCTGTTCGATCTCCTCCGCCACCCGTCTCACGCCCGCGCTGTCGCGCTGATCGAGCGTCTTCTGCAGCCAGCGGCGGCCGCTGCCCTCGACCTGACGCCCGGTTTCGGCCAGATCGTCCGGGGTGCCCGGGGCGTAGGCGAGAATCGGGCTGGCGGACGCCGCGATGTCGATCCCGACTACGTCAGCCCCGGCGTGCGCAAGGGCCACCGCGCTGGCGCGACCGATCCCCCGCGCCGCGCCGGTGACCACTGCCACCTTTCCGCTCAGATCGTGCTCTGCTGCCATCCAGACACCTCCGTCGACCGCACCACGACAAATGCTCTGTGACTACCCTTCCGCACGGTCGTGTACCGAGCGCTCGCGGGACGGCGGATGCCGCCCCGCGCGACGATCAAAATATCCCTCGCGCGAGGGTCGCGTGAGGGGGTGGGTCCGACTACATCGCCCACAGCCACCCCCACGCACCCACCCCCCGGAAGGGGCACACCTGTGGTCACTCTTTGTCGATCGGGGGAGGGCCGGGGGGAGAGCCGGGGTCGGGAGCGGCGGTCGGTGCGGAGCGGAGGTCGGTGCGGAGCGGGGGGTCGGGTGCGGAGCGGGGGTCGGTGCGGGACGAGGCGTGAAGGACGCCGGTGCAGCCGGAGTGGGCAGTTTGGGGTCTCGTGCAGGGGCCCGGGCGTACCCACGCGGTTCGATCGCGCGCACATGGTGCCTCGCATACAAGCGAGGCTAAGCCTCGCGCTGACCCCCAACCCCCAAGCCCGCCCGGGGACTCGAACCCCGAACCTCTTCATTACAAGTGAAGTGCTCTGCCAGTTGAGCTAGGCGGGCGAGCGGGGTTCAGTGTCGCACGGGGCCGGGGGGTGAAGGCGGGGCGGGCGAGCGGTGTGCTCAGGAAGCCGGACCGGCGGTCGCTGCGTGCTCGATGTTGCCGTGGCCGTTGCTTGAGAAGTCCGGCTTTGGCTCGGGCCCAAGCGGATCGGAGGTGGCGTTGAGGCGCCGCTCGAGCTCGCCCAGCACGATCCCGAACACCAGGTGGCGCCAGGTGGACTGGGCGAGCGCACGGCGGTTGCCGGCGAAGGCGGGGATCTGCTTGCGCGCGGGGTGAAAGCGATCGGATAGCGCCCCCAGCGGCCAGAACACGAATCCCTGGGCCAGCGCCAGGGCCGGGCCGCGAAGGGGGGGCGCGATCGGCACCAACGGGGCGAGGTTCGAGTACGCGGCGCCGAACAGCGCGCCGTTCTGGACGTGCAGGGCGAGCCCGGCGGCGTACCAGGCGTCGCCACGGGTGACCGCCTTGCCGAGCAGCTCTACATCGTCGTAGGGGCTCGCAAACAGGAGCTTGTCGAGGGGTTGTGCGAGCGCCCACACCGCGGCGGCGAGCCCGCCGCAGAGTGCTCCTCGTAGCGTGCGGGTGCGGGCCGTGCCGGGGGTCAACAGCTGCAACTGTAACGGGCGGCGTTGGAACGGGTACGCCAATGTGCGATGGATCACGATCGCCTGCACCGGCGCGCTCGCGAGCACGGAGCGAACCCGCTCGTGTACTGGCTGGTGCGCGGGATCCTGCAGCCGTTCTTCCACATCTACTTCCGCCTCAGCCGGATCGGGCGCGAGCACATACCCGCCGAAGGG
The DNA here is from genome assembly GCA_019240015.1 of Solirubrobacterales bacterium. Classification (GTDB taxonomy): domain Bacteria; phylum Actinomycetota; class Thermoleophilia; order Solirubrobacterales; family Solirubrobacteraceae; genus Palsa-465. The sequence continues at coordinate 3,675 of JAFAZB010000128.1, read as the reverse complement.
CCCGTGATCGTCGCCGCCAACCACCGCAGCTTCCTCGATCCGTTCGTGATCGCGACGATGGCGCGGCGGCCCATGTATTACGTCACCAAGAAGGAGCTGTTTCTGTGGCGCTGGGAGTCGTGGCTGCTGAACGCGCTCGGCGCCTTCCCCGTGGATCGCGGCGCCGGCGACGCCGAGACGATCGAGACGGCGAAGGCGATCCTGGCGCGGGGGGACATCGTGCTGATCTTCCCGGAGGGCACGAGGACCCGCCCCGGGTCGCTCGGCAAGCCGAAACGCGGCGTGGGCAGGCTTGCACTGGAGACCGGCGCCCCCGTGGTCCCGGTCGCGGTGATCGGGACCGAGGCGGTGCGAGCAGGCTGGAGGATCCGACCGCGCAAAGTCCGCATCCGGGCCGGTCGTCCCCTGCGCTTCCCGGAGGTCGAGAACCCCTCGCCGGCGCTCGCCGGGGCGGTCACCGACCGGATCTGGCCGTGCGTGATGCTGCAATGGGAGTGGCTGGGAGGACTACCGCCGCTCCGGCGCGCGGCGATCATCGGTGCGGGCAGCTGGGGCACTAGCCTCGCGGTCTGCCTGGCGCGAGCCGGGCTCGAGGTGGAGCTGGGTTGCCGGACCCGCGAACAGGCCAGCGCGCTGGCGAGCTCGCGAGAGAACGCCAGCTACCTGCCGGGTGTCGCGCTGCCGGCCGCGGTCCGCGTCCGCCGCGCCGCCGAGCTCGAGCTCGGCGGTCACGACCTGGTGTGCCTGGCGGTTCCGGCACGCGCGCTGCCGAGCGTGCTGGCTGCGCACGGCGAGCGGATCTCCCGCCGGGTGGGAGTGCTGGTCGCCGTGCAGGGGCTGGTGGCGCCGCTGGGGACGCTGCCCTCCGCATTCGCCTCGGAGCGCTGCAATGCCCGCGCAGTCGCCGTGCTCGGCGGCCCGGCGCAGGCCAGCGAGGTGCTCGAGCACGGCGCCTCGGTCGTGCTCGGCTCGCTGCACCTGGGCTTTGCCCGCCAGCTCGCGGACGCGCTCGGGGCCGCCAGGCTCGACGTCACGATCACTTCCGACGTGACCGGCGTGGAGCTCGCAGGGTGCGCCAAGCACGCGGCGGTGCTGGCAGCAGCGGCCGCTTCGCCGGCCGGGCCGAGCGTGGCCGGCGCCGCGGCGGGCAAGGTATTCGCCGAGGTCGACGCGCTTGCTCGCGTGCGCGGCGGCCGTCCGGAGACGTTCACAGGGCTGGCCGGCGCGGGCGACCTGGTCGCCACCGTGGTGGCCGCCGAGTCGCGTACGAGGCGCGCCGGCGAGCTGCTCGCGCAAGGGGTCCCCGCGCGGGAGATCGGGGCGCTGCTCGGCCGGACCGCGGAGGCGGTCGACTCGGTGCCGCTGCTCGCCGGCGCGGCCCGGGATGCGCGGCTCGAGGCGCCCGCACTCGAGCGGCTGGCGGCACTCGTGGAGGGCCGGCTCGAGCCTCGGCGCTGGACCGAGACGGTCACCGAGCCGACCCGCCGCAAGCGATCGCGCCCTGTTCGCGCGGCATGAGCGAAGGTACGCTGCGCATGCGGTGGCCGATGACGCACCCCACAGCAAGGCCGAGCTGGACGCTCGCTTCACCGATCTGTACCGAGCGCATCTGCGCGATGTCTACTCATACAGCTACTACCGGGTGGGGAACCACTACGACGCCGAAGATCTCACCGAGCAGACGTTCCTACAGGCCTATCGCCACTTCGAGCGCGCGCTGCGCGAGTCCGACGGGCGGCCGCTGCGCCCGTGGCTCATCCGCATCGCCCACAACCTGGCGGCGAACTTCTATCGCGACCGCGCCCGCAAGCCGCAGTCGGCGATCGAGGACGCCGGGATGATCTCGGCACCGCATACCACCGAGTCGCTGGTGGAAGGGCGCGAGGAGCTCAAGTCGATCCTCGAGGGTGTCTCGCAGCTGCCCGATGACCGGCGGGAGGCGCTGATCATGCGCTTCGCGCTGGGGATGGACAACCGCGAAATCGCACGCGCCCTGGGCCGCACCGACGGTGCGACGAAGGTTCTCCTGCACCGGGCGATCCGCCAGCTCGAGGGGATCGTCGGCGAGGCCACCGGCGAGGCGGTGGGCTCCGCGGTGACCGGTGCTGCCGGCGCGCTCGAGGCGGGGGAGGAGGGCCCGTGAGCACCGGCGCGACGGATTTCGAGGCCCTGCTGCGCCAGGCCCTGACGCCGGTCGATCCGCCCGAGGACCTCGCCGCGCGGCTGGAGACGACGCTGATCAACCTCAAGGAACTCGCCCATGACGAGCTCGAGGCGTGGGAGCTCTCGGCGATGCGCGACCCGCGGAACTGGGTGCGGCCCGCGGCGGCGGTCGTGGTAGGAGCGGGCGCCGGCACCGCGCTCGTGGTGCTCAGGGTGCGACGCCGGCATCGGGCTCGCAAGCAGCAATCCTCCGGCGTGCTCGAGCTCGCCGAGCGGACCCTGCACGACGTCGCCCAGGAGGCTCGCAGGATCCTGCCCGGGCGCCAGCGGTCCCGCTGAAGTCGCCGGATCCGTAGCGGGCCGCTGCTACGGTCACCCCACGATGGCCGTCTGCTACCGCCACACTTCGCGCGAGACCGGTGTCTCGTGTTCGTCGTGTGGGCGGCCCATCTGCCCCGACTGCATGACCCCAACCCCGGTCGGGATGCGCTGCCCCGAGTGCGCGCGCGAGCGCACCAAGGTCAAGACGCTCCGCTCACGGCCCACCACCCCGCTCGTCACCCAGGTGCTGATCGCGATCAACGTGATCGCGTTCATCGCCGAGACCGCGAGCGGCGCCCCGCTGGGCGGTGGCGGAGGCGGATCGGTGTTCAACCACGGCTATCTGTACGGCCCCGACATCACCCAAAGCCACGAGTACTGGCGGCTCGTGACCGCCGGTTTCATGCACGATGGGCTGCTCCACATCCTGTTCAACATGGTGTTCCTGTTCTTCATGGGGCAGATCCTGGAGCCCGCGATCGGGAGGCTGAACTTCGCCGCGGTGTACCTCGCCTCGCTGCTGGCGGGGTCGTTCGGGGCGCTGCTGTTCCAGCCCGATGTGCCGACGGTCGGGGCGTCGGGGGCGTGCTTCGGGATCCTCGGGGCGCTGATCGTGGTGGCCCGGGAGCGTCGGATCTCGATCTGGCAAAGCGGCCTCGGGCTGATCCTGCTGATCAACCTCGTTTTCTCGCTGAGCGTCAAGGGGATCTCGGTCGGCGGACACCTGGGCGGCCTTGTGGGCGGCGCGATCGCCGGCGCGCTGATCATCCAGCTCGACGAGCGACGCCGGCTGCCAGCGGCGGCGCTGATGGGCTGCCTGCTGGTCGCCGTGGTGAGCGTCGCCGGCGCAATCGCGGTGGCCGGCTCAACCGGACTGACGCCGAACGGGATCGGGTTCGGCGGCTAGCGCCGGCGCGCCGCCTAGGTCTCGCCGCGGATCCGCGCGTAAAGCCCCTCGATCGAGCGCAGCAGCGCCGCCGGCGCAAACCGCTCGCGCACATCGCGGGCGGCGGCGGCCCCCAGCCGGTCACGTTCAGCGGGGTCGTCCAGGAGCTCCGCGGCGAGCTCGGCGAGGGCGCCGGCATCGCCAGGCGCCAGCAGCCGCCCCGTGCGCCGGTCGTGGATGATCTCCGGCAGCCCGCCGAGGGCGCTGGCGATCACCGCGCAGCCGGCGGCGGCCGCCTCGATCGC
>JAFAZB010000106.1 GCA_019240015.1 Solirubrobacterales bacterium | reverse complement strand
CGGCTCGGGCGACCGCGAGCAGCGCTCCGGTCACCAGACCCGACCCGGCGGTGGGCAGCACGATCCGGGCGACCACGCGCCAGCGCGGCGCCCCGAGCGCGAGCGCCGCCTCCCGCAGGCTGGAGGGGACGAGCAGCAGTACCACCTCGGCGGAGCGGATCACGATCGGCAGCATCAGCAAAGCCAGCGCCAGCGATCCTTTCCAGCCGACCGCATCGCCGCCGATGTGACTTACGACCAGCACGATGTAGATGAACAGGCCAAACACGATCGAGGGCACGCCGGTCATCACGTCGACCAGGTAGCGGACCATGTTGGCGAACTTGGAGTGCTTGCCGTACTCCGTCAGGTACAGCGCGACGCCGATCCCCACGGGGAGCGCGATCGCCGTCGCCAGCGCCACGATCTCCACGGTCCCCACGAGCGCGCTGCGGATGCCGCCGATGTTGCACGGCGGCGGCGGCGGCGCGCCGGGGGCCTGAGGGAAGCACTGGCTGAGGTTGGGGTCGGTGCTGAAGAACTTGCCGCTCCACGAGCCGAGCCCCTTTTGGAGCAGGAAGTAGAGGATCAGCACGAGCGGCACGAGCGCGACCGCGGTGGCCACCGCGAGCAGCGCACGCATCCCGACGTCGGTGCGTCTGCGTCTCGCGCTGAGCTGGGGCAGGGCATTCATGCCGATGCCGTCCCGGGCTCGGCTGCCAGCTGCGGTGCGGCGTCGCCGCCCACCCGCCGCCCCCGCCCGGCGCGGACGACGTAGCGGCGGGCGACGAGGTTGACGAGCAGGGTCAGCACGAACAGGATCAATCCGGCCGCGAACAGCGTCGACTTGTACAGCGGGGTGCTTTCGGCCTCGCCGAACTGGAGCGCGATCACCCCCGCCAGCGACTGCCCCTGCTGGAAGATCGAATGCCCCAGGGTGGTGGAGCCACCGATCACGTACGCGACCGCGATCGTCTCCCCGATCGCGCGACCCAGACCCAGCATCGCGCCGCCGGTGATGCCAGGCCGCGCGTACGGCAGCACCGCCATCCGGATCATCTCCCACCTGGTCGCGCCGAGCGCCAGCGCTGCCTCCTTGTGCTCGGGCGGAACCGTCGCGATCACCTCGCGGGCGATCGCCGAGACGATCGGCAGGATCATGATCGCCAGGATCAGGCCCGCCAGGAAGTAGCTCGGGCCGGCCACCTGTCCACCCCAGAACGGCAGGAACGAGAACGTGTTGGCGAGCCACTGCTGGAACCCGCGCAGCTTCGGCGCGAGCACCACGAACCCCCACAGCCCGTAGACCACTGAGGGCACCGCCGCCAGCAGGTCGACGAGGATCGACAACGGTCCCCGTGCGCGCCGCGGACACAGCTCGGTCAGGAAGATCGCACCCGCGACCGCAACCGGAACCCCGATCACCAGCGCGATCCCGGCGGTGAGAAGCGTCCCCAGGATCATCGGCCAGGCACCGAACGTGCAGTGCGAGCCGACCGCGCACGCCGTGCCCTGCTGCAGCTGGGCGGTGTCCCAGTTGTTGTGAACCAGGAAGTTGAGTACGCCGACGTGGCTGAAAGCGCTCGAGGACTGCGCGATCAGCGTGATGAAGAACGCAGCCAGCAGCGCCAGCACCAATGCCGCGAGCCCGGCCAGCCCGAACTGGAGCACCTGATCGGGCAGCCGGTGCAGCGGCGACCGCTCGAATGCCGAGCGGCCGCCGCTGACGGTGGTGGCGTGTGCTTCCACCTACTCCGGCCTACGAGATCGGCGATCCATTGCAGGTCAGCTGCGAGAGTTGCGCCTGCTCCTTGCTGAGCAGCGTCGGCGGCAGCGACGCGTAGTCGAGCTGCTGCTCGACCTGCTGCCCAGCCCCGAGACCATAGGTGATGAATTTCTTCACCCCCGCCGCCGCCTGCGAAGAGCGCCCCGCCTTGCACATGTCCTGATAGACGAGCAGGAACGTCTGCGAGACGATCGGATAGGCCTGCGGATTGGGTGAGTTGATCGTGGTGATCCTCAGGTCCGGCGGGACCTTGATCCCCACCGCGGCGGCCGAGGTCGCCTGCAGCGAGGGCAGGACGTAGGTGCCGGCGCTGTTCTTGACGGCCGCGTAGGTGAAGCCGTTCTGGAGCGCATAGGCCTGCTCCACGTAGCCGATCGCGCCAGGCGTCTGCTTGATCGCGGCCGCCACCCCGGCGTTCTTCGGAGCGCCCGTGCCGGTCGGCCACTTCAGCGTCTTGTTGGGCTTTCCGACCGCCGAGGTCCAGGCCGGATCGGTGTCAGACAGGAAGGTGGCGAACCCCTGGGTGGTTCCGGAAGCGTCCGAGCGGTGCACCACGGTGATCGAGCTGCTGGGCAGCTTCACGCCCGGATTGAGCGCGGTGATCTCCGGGTCGTTCCACGTCTTGACCTTGCCGAGGAAGATGTCGGCGATCGTCTTGCCGTCGAGCTTCAGGCCGGCCTTGACCCCTGACAAGTTGTACGACACGGTGATCGCGCCGAACGCGATCGGGAAATGGAACACGGGGCCCTTGGCCGCCTTCTCCTCGGAGGGCTTCATCGGCGGGTCGCTGCCGGCGAAGTCGATCGTCGCCGACTGCAGGCCGGCGATCCCGGCGCCCGAGCCGACCGGGTTGTAGTTGACGGTCAGGCCCTGCGACTTCAGGCTCGAGCCCCATTGCTGGTAGATCGGGGCGGCCAGGGTCGAGCCGGCCCCGTTGAGGGTGGCCGAGCCACCGCCGCTGCTCTGGGCGCTGCTCGACGACGCGGACGCGCCGGGCGAGCTCGTCGTCGAGGTCTTGCTCGAGCCGCACGCGGCGACGGCCAGCGTTGCGGCAAGCGCTAACGCGAGCGTTGCCATACGACGTTGTCTCAAGGTCATCTCCTTAACTAGGGGGAGCTCAAGTCTGTGAGCATCGGGCCGGGCCGGTGTTAACCAGTTGTGAACCGCCCGTTAGCGGCACGCTGGCGTTCGG
>JAFAZB010000052.1 GCA_019240015.1 Solirubrobacterales bacterium | reverse complement strand
CGAACGGTTCCCAGGACGAGATCGCCGGCGTGTGCAACGACGAGCGCAACGTGTTCGGCCTGATGCCACACCCCGAGCACGCGGTCGATCCCCTGACCGGCTCGGCTGACGGGCTGAAGATCTTCGAGTCGATTCGCGCCCAGGTTGCCGACCGCATCGTCGTCTAAGGCCGCGCGCCACCGCCAGCTCGGGCTCACGGACTTCGAGTTCGAGCTGATCGTCGAGCTGCTGGAGCGCGAGCCGAACGACGTCGAGCTGGCGATGCTGTCGGTGATGTGGTCCGAGCATTGCGCCTACAAACACTCCAAGAAGCTGCTGCGCCGGTTGCCCACCGCCGGGCCACACGTGTTGATGGGGCCGGGGGAGAACGCCGGCGTGGTCGACGTCGGCGGCGGCCTGGCGGTGGCGTTCAAGGTCGAGTCGCACAACCACCCGAGCGCGGTCGAGCCGTTCCAAGGCGCAGCCACGGGGGTCGGGGGGATCTTGCGCGACGTGTTCGCGGTCGGCGCCCGTCCGATCGCCGTGCTCGACTCGCTGCGCTTCGGCGAGCCCGCCGACTCCGAACGCTCGCGCTACCTGCTCGACCGCGCGGTCGCCGGGATCGGCCACTACGGCAACTCGATCGGGGTCCCGACGGTCGGCGGCGAGCTCTACTTCGAGGCCAGTTACGAGCAGAACTGCCTGGTGAACGCGATGTGCGTGGGGCTCGCGCCGCACGAGCAGTTGATGCGCAGCGCCGCGCACGGACCGGGCAACACGCTGGTGCTGCTCGGGGCGCTGACCGGGCGCGACGGCATCGGCGGGGCCTCGGTACTGGCCAGCGCCGAGCTCGGCGAGGGCGACGAGGCCAAGCGCCCGTCAGTTCAGATCGGCGATCCGTTTGCGGAGAAGAAGCTGCTCGAGTGCTGCCTCGAGCTGCTGGAGCGAGAGCTGCTGGTCTGTCTCCAGGACCTGGGCGCCGCCGGGTTGACCTCCTCGGCCTCGGAGATGGCGAGCAAGGGCGGAGTCGGGCTCGACCTCGACGTCGCGCTTGTGCCGCTGCGTGAGGCGGGGATGGCGCCCTTCGAGGTGATGATCTCCGAGTCCCAGGAGCGGATGCTGTGCGTGGTCGAGCCGGCGCTGGTGGCGGAGGTGATCGCCGTCTGCGAGCGGTGGGAGACGCTCGCGACGCCGATCGGCAGCGTCACCGACTCGGGGAGGTTGCGGGTGCTCGATCGTGGGCGAGCGGTGGGGGACCTGCCGGTCGAGGTGCTCGTGGACGACTGCCCGCTGTACGACCTGGAGCCCCTCCCCGATGATGTGCCGCTTTACGGTGCATCGGTCGTGGGAGGGGGAGGGGGCGGCGAGCTGGCGCGCGCGCTCGGCGGCCCCGCCGAAGCGCTGCTCGCGCTGCTCAGCTCGCCCAACCTGGCCTCGCGCCGGCCCGTGTACGAGCAATACGACCCGATCGTGCAGTCACGCACCGTGCGCCGGCCCGACCAGGCCGACGCGGCCGTGCTGGCGCTGCCCGACGGCTCGGCGATCGCGGTCTCGATCGATGGCAACGGGCGGCGCGTGGCGTGCGATCCCAGGCGCGGGGCCGCCGAGGCGGTCTACGAGTGCGCGGCCAATCTGGCCTGCGTTGGGGCTGAGCCGCTGGGGCTCACCAACTGCTTGAACTTCGGCAATCCCGAGAAGCCGCGCGTGGCACGGCAGCTGATCGAGGCGGTCGAGGGGCTGGCGGAGGCGTGTGAGACGCTCGGGGTGCCGGTCGTGGGCGGGAACGTGTCGCTCTACAACGAGGCGCCCTCGGGGCCGATCTTCCCCACGCCGGTGGTGGGGATGGTGGGGCGGCTCCCGGACGCCGCGCGCGCTGGGCGGCTCGGCTTCGCGCGGGAGGGGGATGCGATCGCGCTGGTGGGGGAGTTCGAGCCCTCGCTCGCCGGCTCCGAGCTGGCCAAGCTCGCAGGCCGTCCGCCCGCCGGGCCGCTCCCCGTTGTGAAGGCGAGCGCCGTCCGTGATGCGCTGATGGCCGTCCGGGATGGCATTCGGTCCGGGGCGCTCCAAAATGCGCATGACATAGCAGAAGGCGGTGTGGCGGTCGCGATCGCCGAATGCTGCATCGCGGGCGGGCTGGGGGCGACGGTCGAGCTGCCGCAGGCGATCGAGATCTTCGGCGAGGCGCCGGGACGGGCGTTCGTGGTCTCGGGCCCGCGCGAGCAGTTGGGCGGATTTCAGATCATCGGCACCGTGGGCGGCGCCGAGCTGGAGATCGCGGGTCAGCTGAAACTCCCAGTTTCGAGCCTCGCGCAGGCGCGCGAGGGCGGACTGGGCGAATTCCTCTGAGGCCCGTTGCTAGGCTTGCGAGCAGGCGCGGATGCCTGCTGTCAACGATCATCGCGATGGACCTCGCGACGAGTGCGGCGTGTTTGGGATCTACGCGCCCGAGCACGACGTCGCCCGGCTCGCGTACTTCGCGCTATTCGCGCTCCAGCACCGGGGACAGGAATCGGCCGGCATCGCGACCGCGCCGCACGGCGGCAGCATCATCGCGATCCGAGACCAGGGCCTGGTCGCCCAGGTGTTCGACGAGCACACGCTGCGCTCGCTGGTCGGGGACATGGCGATCGGCCACGTCCGCTACTCGACCACCGGGTCCTCGGAGTGGGAGAACGCGCAGCCGATCGTCCGCGACGACCGCCGTACGCTGGCGCTGGCCCACAACGGCAACTTGATCAACGCGGTGGCGCTGCACTCCGAGCTGCGCGGCCGCGACGTCCCGTTCCGCTCCACCTCTGACTCCGAGATCATCGCCGCGCTGCTCGCAACCCATCCCGCGGAGCGGATCGAGGACGCGGTCGCAGACGTGCTCCCGCGCTTGCGTGGCGCGTTCTCGACGGTCGCCATGACCGAGGACGCGGTCGTCGCGTTCCGTGATCCGCACGGACTGCGCCCGCTGGCCCTCGGGATGATCGACGACGACTCCGGCGCGCCGGCTTACTGCGTGGCCAGCGAGTCGTGCGCCTTCGACCTGATCGGCGCCAAGCTGCTGCGCGACGTCGCGCCCGGCGAGGTCGTCACCCTCTCAGAGCAGGGCCTGAGCTCGAGGACGGCGGCCGAGCCCACGCGCCCGGCGTTCTGCGTGTTCGAGTACATCTACTTCGCGCGGCCCGACTCGCGCATGAGCGGCAACGTGCTCCAGGTCGCGCGCGCGAAGATGGGCGAGATCCTGTGGCGCGAGGCGCCGGTGCAAGCCGACCTGGTGATCGCCGTCCCCGACTCGGGCAATGCCGCCGCGCGCGGGCTCGCCACCGCGGCGGGGCTCCCGCAGGACGACGGGTTCATCAAGAACCGCTACGTCGCGAGGACGTTCATCCAGCCGGGCCAGGAGCTCCGCCGCCACGGGCTGCGGCTGAAGTTCAACCCGCTGCCCGAGGTCGTCGGCGGCAAGCGACTGGTCGTCGTCGACGACTCGATCGT
>JAFAZB010000442.1 GCA_019240015.1 Solirubrobacterales bacterium | reverse complement strand
GGGACGTACACCCGGCTGCCGAGCGGAATCACGCTCGGATCGACCGCGATCGACTGGTAGAAGCGCAACGGCAGCGCAGCGCCGGGGGCGAAGCTCACGTCCGGCAGGGGAACGTACTTATGACCCCTTCCGGCCCACCAGCCGCCGAGCAGCAGGGGGAACGTGACCGCGCCGGCCCCGTTGCGCCAGTAGCCGCCGGCGCGCCAGAACGGCGGGCCCGCCGACCAACCGTCCGCGGGCGAGGTGGGATCACCGGCGCTGGTCACCCAGCCGCCGTCCCCGAGCGAGTCGATGTGGTACATGCGACCGTCGAGCCCGATCCCCTGGCCCTCCATCGAGACTCCCATCGCTGAGTACAGCCAATCGATCCGGTGCTTGCCGCCGAGCCCCGGTGCGCGGACCAGCGCGCCCACGAACCACGACTCGGGCGCCGGCCAGTACTCGGTGACGGTCACGCCGTGCAGCCAGCTCCCGTGGGCGTGCTTGCCCGGCGGCCCGGGGACCTTCTTTGGCTTGCCCGTCGGCGCGAGCCCGCCGATCGGCGCGCCACCACTCGGCCCCGGGCCGCCGCTTACCGAAGCGCCCCCCGAGCCGGCCACGCCGACGCCGCCGGACGCATGCGCCTGCAGCGGCGCCGCGCAACACGCGGCGAGCACCACCGCCACGAGCGCGCCGCGAGGGAATCCGAGATGGCGACCGAAGGTCATAGTCCCGTTTCGCGCACAAGCCTAAGCCCCGGCGCGGCGACTCCGGGCGTCAGGCGTGAAGCTCGAACAGGTGGTAGTAGGTGGGGTAGACGCCCAGTCGCTGGCAGCTGGTGTCGCCGAACTTGGGCTCGCGCAAGAGCGGCCGATAGCCACACTGCTCGAGCGCCGGGGCGAAGTCGAGTTGGTCGCCGCCGTGCTCGAGCGACAGGAGTTGCTCGCCGTCGTTCGGCACCACCATCAGATGGCGGACGCGACGGTCCGCGAGAAACCCGAGCCACCACTGGATCACACCCAGCGGGCACTCGGACCAGCTGTGGATGTTCACCGCGAGGTCGACCTCTCCGGGCGCCACCCGGGAGGCGAGCTCGTCGAGCGGGACGGCCTGTGCGCGGTCCTCGACGCCCCTGAAGCGCAGGTAGTACTCGCACAGGAAGCTCGACTCCGGGACGCCGTCGGTGCAGACAGCCCGAACGTGCGGAAAGGCCTCGGCAAGCCGGTGCGCGAAGCGGCCGTAGCCGGCGCCGATGTCCAGCACGGTCAGCGTGGCTCGCTGTGAGACCCCCAAGTGGCGTTCGAGGAAGTTGAGCTCCAGCACCGAGTCGAGCAGGTCTCGGCTGACGGTCAGGTCTTGGTCCACCGCTACTCGGCGGTTGCCAAACAGGCCGTCGTCGGTGATCCGTTGGAGGATCCCGGCATCGTCGTGTTCGCGCGCGTAGTAGCCGCTCAGCACATAGTTGACGGCGCGCGTCGCGACGCGCGTCTTGACGCCGTCCCGCCTGACGTAGGCGTCGCGATCGGACCAGACGTACGGGCTGTCGGCCCGGAAGCGCGACAGATCTATCTGCCGCCCGACGAACTCGGATGTCCAGCGAGAGCCGGCAGCGGCCGGGTGGCCGGCGTAGCGCCGCCGCAGCTCCGAGAGCCGACGGTTGTCCGGTTGCAGCTCGGCGGTGACCTCAGCCGGCAGATCAGCTGGCTCGGCCGGCTCTGGCAACTCGCTGCTCGCCCGGAGCGCCGCGAGCTCAGAGGTGCTCACCAGCTGCACGCGCATCGCCCGCAGCAGGCGATTGGCGAGCGAGAACAACCTGGTGGCGAAGCCGAGCACGCTGCGGAGTTCGAGTGGGATCCCGCGGTTGGTGGCTGCGCAGGGTAGCGAGTGCTCCGCCCCGGCGGGGCCGGATTTTCGACGCCGCTCTACATAAGCCCGATTATCGAGCGTTGAACGGGTGGAGATCCACCATGGGCTGAAGCAAAGCGCCCGGCCCGAGGAGCGGCGACCAAATTGGCTCCCCCTTGCGTCACTTGGCCCATCTACGCTTCGCTACAGGGGTGAGGCCGCGGTTAGTTGGAGCTGTGATGTCGTCTGGTTTGCTGCTCCCAGCTTGCGGCGCGGCTGCTACTGGATATACGCCTTTGTCCTGGAACGAAATTGCCCGGGCGGCCAATCCCCGCGTCCTCCTGATTGACGTCTTTCAGAGCACGCGCGATCCATCGAGTCCGTGCTATGCGCACTTCCACGCACGCGTTGTCTCGCAGATGCCGCGTGCCATCCGAATTTCGCTGCTCCGACCTCCGCCGCCAAGTGGATTCACGTGCACAGACCAGGCGGTCAAAGGTCCCTTCTCCGTGAAGGTCTGGCTCAAGCATCCATACCGTGGGCAGCAGCTGTACGACGCCTACGATGGACGCCAACACCGGCTGATCCCGCTCCGGGACTTCAGCTAAGCCCGAGAAGGTGCTTAGACGGCCGGAAGTGACGTGGATGCACCTGGGCGGGAGGCGCCGGACGAATTCACTATCGAGCGTAAGGAATCGCGCCCGACTCCCCCTGACAGCCCGCTCCCAGGCTCCGACCGCAACTTTGCTTAGGCTGCCGGTATTAGAGCGCTGGCGGTACCCCTGCGAGGAGGAGGTTGGCGATGAAGCGGCACCTGGTGGCGGCTCTAGCAGTCGTTGTTGCGATGGCTGCGCTCACCGCCGCGGCGCTCGCGGCCTCATCGCCGGCGGTGGCCACCGGCTCGGCCACGCACATCAGCAACTCCGGCGCGGTCCTCAACGGCACGGTGAACCCAAACGGTGCCTCCACTTCGGATCAGTTCGAGTACGGGCTCACCACCGGTTACGGTCTCGCGACCCCGCTGCGGTCGGTCGGCAGCGGCACCACGTCGGTGTCGGTCAGCGGCACGATCGGCAGCCTGATCCCGGGAACGGTGTATCACTACCGCGTGCTGGCGCTGAACAGGTTCGGCGGCACGACCGGGGCGGATCGCACCTTCAAGACGACGGGCCATCCTCCCGCTGGCGTCGTCACCGGCCCGGCGGCGCTGATCGGCAAGAGCACCGTGACGCTGACGGGCACCGTCAACCCCGAGGGCCAGGCCACCACCTGGGTGTTCGAGTACGGGCTGAACGGGGCCTACGGCGTGCAGACGTTCGCCCAGACGCTGCCGGCTGTCAACACGCCGATCACGGTTTCCGCACAGCTGGCCGGCCTCGAGCCGGGCACCTTCTTCCACTACAGCCTGGTCGCCTTTCACGGCGGCACGGTGGTCTCGCGGGGCGCCGATGTGACGTTCCTGACCGAGCCTTTCACCCGCCCCACCCCACGGCTGCGAGCCAAGACCACCCCGCATCGGTCGCGTACCAAGCCGTACCTGTTCACCACTTCGCTCTCGGTGCTCGGTCCGGGCGCGATCCCCGCCTCCTACGCCTGCACCGGGAGCGCGGCGATCCGCTACTTCAACGGTCAGCACCTGGTCGCGTACACGCTCGCGCCGGTGCAGCCGGACTGCACCGCGTCGGCCCAGGTCGGCTTCGCGCACAAGATCGGCGGCGGCTCGACCCCGCTGCGGGTGACGATCCGCTTCAGCGGGAACGGCTATCTGTCGCCGATCAAGGCTCACCCCGAGTCCGTCGTGCTCGGCTAACCAGCTCGCCGTCACGGCGTCTCCACGGCCCCGCCAGGCGGGGCGCCGCCGGCCGTTGATCGCACCGGGTGAGGCCACGGGTAGCCTTGCGCGCCATGCGTCGACCCCGGGCGCGAGCCTCACTCGCCGAGCTCGCGCTACTGGTCGCGCTGATCGCGTGGGCCCTGTTTCCGGTCGTGCTGCTGGTCGCCCACGCGCTGCACGATCACGTCAGGCTCACCGGCGCGGATGGACTGATCGGTGTCGACGGGGTGCTGGGCGCCGACCAGCTCCAGTACCTCGCCTGGGCGCGGGATGCCGGCAACCACGCCCTGATCTCTGACCTGTTCAG
>JAFAZB010000415.1 GCA_019240015.1 Solirubrobacterales bacterium | reverse complement strand
CAGCGACTTGAGTGGCGCCCATCCTTCTACGCCCGCGGGGGCGGCGTGGTCGGGGACATCATCACGCTGCTGCATCCCCCGTATACCGCCTGGCATCTGAGCTACGTGGCCTTGGGCGCGGCGGCCGCGCCCGAGGTCCATGGGAACCGGGTCGGCTTCGCCCTGCTGGCGTTCTTCCTGGCGGTCGGGATCGGCGCCCATGCCTTCGACGAGCTACACGGGCGCCCGCTGCGGACCCGGCTCTCCCGGCGTGCGCTGGCGGTGATGGGCGGCCTGGCCCTCGTTGCGGCGACCGGCATCGGCGTGGCGGGGATCCTCACGGTGTCGTTGACGCTCACCCCGCTGGTTGCGTTCGGGACCTGGATCTGCGTCGCCTACAACCTGGAGCTGTTCGGAGGGCGCTTTCACAACGACGCGTGGTTCGCGCTGGCGTGGGGCGCGTTTCCGGCGTTGACTGGCTATTGGGCCAACGCGCTGACGATCACGGCGGGCGGAGCGCTGGTGACGATCGGGTGCGCCGCGCTGAGCGTCGCGCAGCGACGGCTCAGCACCCCGGCGCGGCTGCTACGCCGAAAGACCGTCACGGTCAGCGGGGAACAACGTCTATCCGACGGCACCTCGATCGAGCTCTCCCAGGCGGGACTCCTCGGCCCCCTGGACGGGGCGCTGAAGGCGTGCTCGATCGCGATCACGCTGCTGGCCGCGGGTCTGCTGGCGGTGCGCCTGTGAGCGACGATTTCCGGCGCTCGCCCACGTCGAGCGCGGGCAGGCCGTCGATGCTGACCGCGTTTTTGTCGGCCATGTAGCGCTCGAGCGCGTCCGGGCCTCCTTTGGCGAGCTTGGCGCTTGCCCACACACGAGCGTTGGGGCGCTCGCCCTGGTAGGCCATCAGCGGCACGCCGAACCCGCAGGAGTCGGCGATCCGGGTCACCTGCACGCGCACCACCGCGCGCCGCTGCCCAGCCACCAGCTCTAGCCCGGGAAACTGGACCGCCTCGGGGGAGAGCACTTCTCCGCGGCCGTGCAGCCGCAAGATCCGCGGCGGGCCCTCGAAGGCGCACAGCATCACGACGATCCGGCCGTTCGCACGCAGGTGCGCGATCGTCTCAGCTCCGCTGCCCACCAGATCGAGGTAGGCGACGGTGTGGGGATCCAGCACCGCAAGCGACTCGATCGGCCCCTTCGGTGACACGTTGAGATGGCCATCGCGACCGCTGGGAGCGGTGGCGACGAAGAACATCCGCTGAGCACCGATCCATGCGGCAAGGCGATCGTCGATCTGCTCGTAGACCCGTCCCATCGGGCCCCAGGTTACGCCCGCTGGCCGCGGACGATCGCCTCGCCGAGCACGCCCAGGCGCGGAAGACTGCCCTGCTCACGGCCTCGCTCAGCGAGCTGCTTGCGGCGCGGCTCGCCGATCGCCCGGACACGCTCGGCAAGCTTGGCCTGAAGCGTCCGGTCCTGCTCGGCGATCACCAGCACCTCCTCCCACAGGTCGTGGTCGATCACCGCCGCGACGATCGTTTCCAGCGCCGCATGGTCGAGGCTCCGGGTCGCTGCTCCGATCACGCCGCGTCCTTGCTCGCCGAGGTGGCTGAACAGCGCCAGCGCCTGGGGCCAGAGGTCGTCGTCGACCGCAATCGGGACCAGCGCGGCGAGCCGCGCCGGATCAAGCAGGTCGAGCACCCGCGCTAGCAGCCGCTCGTGCTCGAGCACGTACGCCACGTGGAGCAGCACGCGGTCGTCCATCACAGCGAGCGCGGCGGCGATCGCCTCGTCGGACAGAGCTTCGAGGAGCCGCCCGATCGTCACCAACTCACCGCGCGCGATCAGCGCCCGCGTTACTGCCGCGGCCTGCGCCGGCGAAATGCGGCCGATCACGTCGCCGCTGCGACGCGGGTCGATCTCCAGCGCCATCTCCGCTAGGAACCCCGGTGGCAGGTGGGCACCGAGCTCGGCCGCCCGCGAGGGCTCGAGCGCGGCGGCCATCTGGGCGGAGAGCAGGGGACCGAAGGCGCGCTGGGCGATCGTCGCCAGCGCTTTCGGCGGCAGCAGCCGGCTGGCCGCAGCGGCGCGGCTCAGCCACGGCGCTTGGGCCGAGAACAGCCTGGCCGTAACGCGCTCGCGGAGCGCTCGCACGTCCTGCGCCGGGACGCGCGCGAGATAGCGAAACTCACCCGGGTTGCGGCCCAGTACATGGGCGAGCTTGCTGATCTCGGCCTGCGTGTGGAAGCGCTCGTTCACCCGCTCAGCCGACCAGGGCGCGGATACGCGCGCGGAGCAGCTTGGGAACGTGCCCCAGAGCCTGCTCGCCGGCGACCGACAGAGCCTGCGCATGCCGACGATCCGCGTCCTCGATCGCGTCGGCGAGGTGGCGGAGCTGTTCTGGGTCGAGCCGCAGAAAGCCGAGCGGAACCTCGCTGCCCAGCTGCTGCTGGAGGTCCTGAAAGGCGTCCTGTGCCAACTGCGCTCCTCGAGTCTGCTGACGGCTGGCCATGCGGCGACGCATCTCTGCGCCATCGCCTGGAAAGCTACCTGGTCGGCCGGGCTAAGCCGCGCAGCCGCGCACGTGGCGCGTGATCCTGCGGGCGAATCGACTACCTGTGTACTCGTAGATGCGGATCGTGTGGCGCCCGCGACCCGGGAGCCCTGGAATCCTCAGCTGGCGCAGCGACCGGCCCCTGCGAGTCATCACCAACCGCCCGTCCACGTAGACCTTGACCCGGCGGATCGCCGCGCCCTTGTACCGGCTCAGGCCTACTGTGAGCCATCGGGTGGCAGAGCACCCGAGCAGCCCGCTGGACCTCAAGCCGGCGCCGGCGCCGGTCTTGGCGTCAGGTGTGGTGTCGATCGCCACGTAGGAGTAGCTCCCCCGGTACCCGTCCGCGCTGAGCATCCCCGGACATCCGTCGCGCAGATCTTCGCAATCGAACACGCGCCCCCCCGCGAGGTGAATGTCGAGCCGCGAGTAGTAATAGAAAGAGAACGCGTTGCCGTCGTGGTTGGGGTCGATCGCCGCCTCGACCGGGTCGCTGCGCCAGCGCTCGGTCAGCAGCCTGGCGTCAGCCGTCGGGTCGTGCTTGAGGTATTTGTCGAACCAGGCGGTCGTGTACCAGGCGATCTCGTCGGCTCCACGTAGCGAGGCGCCGAATGCCTGGTTGGGGATGAAGCTGAAATCGAGGTGCGACCCGCCGCGGATGATGATCTCCCCCGTGTCGACGCCGGCCGCGCTGTAGTTGAGCGACCAGGTCGATTTGCCCTCCGGCGGCGGCAGCGAGGTGTTGGGACTTGGGGGTAGGCCGTAGTCGGCCGACATCCCCAGCCCCGGCTTGGTCACCGCGACCAGCGTGCGGTCGGCCGGATCTGCGGGGCACGCGGCCTCGCCGATTGTCTGCGTGCTTCCGGGCGTCCCGCCTGGCACCGGCGCGTCGTTGGGCCCCGGACCGCCGAGGTCGTCCCAGGCGACCACCGCTTTGACTCGCGGGTCCCATTGCGCGATGTAGCTCACACCTGCCGCGCCGTAGGAATGACCCGCGAGCCCGACCTCGCTTCGATTCAGCAGCTGCCAGAACGGGTTGTATGCGGCGTCTAGTCCCTGCTTGACGCGGGCCTTCTGCTTGGCGGCGTGGCTCGTCCCGGTGCTGCAGCTGCCCACCGGCTCATACGGATGCCGCGGATCGGAGAACAGGAAATTCAGCGCGTCTTCCGTGCCGTCGTAGAAGGGGCGTCCATCGGTCTGGGCCGGCACCCCCTCGTTCTGATCGGGCGACTCACCGTAGGTGTCGCTCTGACCCTGCCCCTGGGGATCGAAGGTCAGCACCACGTAGCCCGCCTTGGCCAGTGTTTGGGCGGCGTACCAGTAGAGCTGCTCGTCGGCCTGCACCGAGCCGTCGGTGATCACGATCCCCGGTCGCTTCGGCGGGCCCGCGACCGTCGCCCACACGTGCCCGGAGATCGTGGCTCCATCGCGCGCGGTGAACAGCACCGGACGGACCAGCCCGTAGCCATGGCCGCCCCAGTTGTTGAGCCGGATGTCGCCCGCGCAGCCGTTGCTGAGGTTCCAGCAGAGGTCGTCGGTGAAGAACCGCCCCGGGTCGGCGGCCTGGGTGGCGAGCGCCTCAGCTGTGCTGTTGGTGCTGTCGGTCGCCAGCTGCGCCTGATACGCGGGCGTGTCGTAGATCGCCTGGCGCTCCTGGGTGATCGAGAAGTTCTGCGCCTCGACCACCGGATTGAAGGTGGCGGGCGGCTTGGCCTGGGCGACCACGGCGACGACCCCGAGCACCGTGACGGCCACGACTCCCACGATCCATGAACGGACACCCGCGATCACCGGTCTCCTCCTGCCGTCTGCTGAGCGCGGCGTCCGCCGCGCTCAGGCAATGGTCCAACTTACTGCGAGACGGCGCAACGTGGGGCGGCACTCGACGTCCCACCGCCACTGTGCAGATGCACAGTCAGGCGTCATACTGCGGCGATGGCTCTGCTCAGCGGCGGCGAGATGATCCGCAGGATCGTCGCGCGGAGCGATGTGGACGAGTTCTCCGAGCGCGTCCTCGACAGCTTCTGGGAGCTGCCGGCCTTCCAGGAGACCCATCCGCCCCGCGACGACGTCCGTGCCTGGGTGCGGTGGAATCTCGATCTCGTGATCCGCTGGCTGGTCGAGGCTCGGGCCCCCACCGACGGCGAGCTCGAGGTCTTCCGCCAGCACGCCCGCGACCGCGCGGCGGACGGCACTCCGGCGGATATCGTGCCAGCCAACTTCCGCCGCGGTGCCCGCTTCGCGTGGCGCGCGCTGCTGGAGGCGGCCACCGACGAGGAGCGACCTGCGCTGCTCGAGAGCGCCGATCTGCTGTTCGAGTACGTAGATCGGGTCTCCCGGATCTACTCAGAGGTGTACGCGGAGGCCACTCGCGCCGCGCCGGCCGGCGATGAGGAGCGGGGTGCACGGACACTGCTCCAGCGGATCGCCCGCGACGAGGATCCCCTGCCCGAGGACCACCAGCTCGCCGAGCGGCTCGGATTTGGATTGGAGCGGGCAGCTCGGCCGTTCGTGATCGCAGTTCCTGGCTGGCCCTCGGAGCGCTACCTGGGTCTGGCCACCCAGCTGCGGCGCCGTGGCGCCGTGGCCGCCTCCGAAGGGCGGCGGGTCGTCGGACTGGCGAGCGCCCGCGCCAGCTGGGAGGGTCTGGAGCTGAGCTCCCACGCGGTGATCGCCGCGGGGCCGCCGGCAATCCGCGCAGAGCGGAGCCGCTCACTCGAGGAGCTGCGGCTGGTCGCGTCGGTCGCGCTCCAGCGGGGGCGCACCGGCTCGGTCGCGCTCGCGGACTATCTGCCGGAGTTGCTGCTACGGCGCTCGCCGAGGATCGCGGCGGCGGTTCGCAACCGGGTCTACGGACCGCTCGAGGGTGCGCACCCCGAGCTCGCGCGCACGCTGGACATGCTCGTCCGACACGGCTTTGAACGGGGCGTCACCGCCGCGGCGCTGCCCGTCCATCGCAACACGCTGCGCGATCGCGTCAAGCGGATCGGGGAGCTCACCGGGGTCGATCTGGACGCCGCGGAGGGTCGCGGGCTGGCGTGGCTCGCGTGGCTGGAGCGTGGCGATTCGGCGCCGCGCGAACCTTCTGCGGTGCGGCGTGTTTAGGAATCATTAGGGCGCCGCGCGAGCGTGCAATCGCAGCTGCGTTCGGAATAAATTCTCCACCAGGACCCACACCCTCGAGGAGGAGGAGCAGTATGAGGAAACATCCAAGGTCCGCATTGACCCTCGCACTGGCGGCCGTCTCCGTGATCGTGCTCGCCGCATGCGGGAGCTCGTCGAAGTCCAGCAGCAGCAGCCCCGCGACAGGCAAGGCGTCCGGGAGCATCACGATCACGTACGGCACCGCGCCTGACACGCTGGATCCGGATGCGTTTCAGACGACTCAAGCCGGCGAGGCCGACCAGCCCGTGTACATACCGCCGTACACGTACGCCGAGACAAACGGCATCGCCGGCACGCAGATCATTCCAGGACTTGCCACCGCGCTCCCGCAGATCTCGGCGGACGGCAAGACCTACACGTTCTTCTTCCGCAAGGGGCTGCGGTACTCCACTGGCCAGCCGGTTCACACCAGCGATTTCCTGACCGCGGTCGAGCGCTCGATCAAGATCCCCTGGCCGTTGGGCTCGGCCTTCCTCGTTCCGCTGATCGTCGGCGCCAAGGACTACGAGTCGGGCAAGTCGAACACGGTGTCGGGCATCACGACCAACGACGCCACCGGCCAGGTGACGATCCACCTGACGGCGCCGTATGGAGCGTTCGAGAATGCGCTCGCCTTCCAGGCGTACAGCCCGCTCCCGAAGGGAACGCCGATGAAGGACCTCTCGAGCAACCCACCGCCCGGCGTGGGGCCATACAAGTTCTCGAGCGTCGTTCCCAACGTTTCCTACACGGAGGTCAAGAACCCGTACTGGACCCCGATCCCCGGCATCCAGTCGGGTTACGCAAACCAGATCGTGGCCAAGATCTCCTCGAACACGACCGCTAGCGCGCTATCGGTGCTCAACAACTCCAACGACGTGTTCGACTGGGCCGACACGATTCCACCCAGCCTGCTGCCGCAGATTCAGTCTCAGGCGTCCGACCGCTACCAGAAGCTGAAGCTGAACTCGACGTACTACTTCTTCATGAACCAGAAGGCCAAGCCGTTCTCGAGCATGCTCGCGCGTGAAGCGGTGATCGTGGGGTTGAATCGCCCGGCGCTGGCGCGGCTAGGGTCGGGGTTCTTCACCCCCGGCTGCTTCTTCCTGCCGCCTCTGATGGTCGGCCATCCACCGAGCTCGTGTCCCTTCGGTGACCCCAACTCGACTGGTGACATCGCCAAGGCCAAGATGCTGGTCCAGCAGTCCGGAATGGCCGGGCAGCCCGTCACGGTCTGGGGAGAGGAGCGTTCGCCGCGGAGGCAGTTCGTGGACTACTACACGAGCTTCCTCAACCAGATCGGTTTCAAGGCGACCGAGAAGATCATCGCCGACGCCACCTACTTCCCGACGGTCGGAAACCTGAAGCTCAACGCCCAGACGGGCTTTGACGACTACAACCAGGACTTCCCGAACCCGATCGACTTCTACGGCCTGCTGCTGGCCGGCGACGCGATCACCCCAACGGGCAACCTCAACCACAGCCAGGTCAACGACCCGGTGATCAACTCGAAGGCGAACCAGCTGGGGACGTTGTTCAAGCTGCCGACCAGCAGCCTGGGCTCGGCCAGCTCGCAGTGGACGACGCTCGACGAGTACACGGCGGCCAAGGCATACGAGGCCGTGTTCGGGTACCTCGAGGCGCCGGAGTTCGTCTCCAACCGCATCGACCAGAGCGCGTTGGTCTTCCAGCCGATCAACGGCTACTGGTACAACACGTTCAAGTTGAAGTAGGACCCGCGAGGGTGGCCGGAGGG
Organism: Solirubrobacterales bacterium; assembly: GCA_019240015.1. Lineage (GTDB taxonomy): Bacteria > Actinomycetota > Thermoleophilia > Solirubrobacterales > Solirubrobacteraceae > Palsa-465. The sequence continues at coordinate 4,619 of JAFAZB010000415.1, read as the reverse complement.
GCATCAGCGGCCCCTCCGACCACCGTCGTCGGCTCGCTCGCCGAGGAATAGACTTTCGCTCCGATGGCCGTTGGCGGTAGCACTGGCACCGAGCTCTCGGCCGGGGTCCCCGCCGAACTGCTCGTCGAAGCCGCTGAGCTGCCGGCCGGGATCGGGCCCTACCGGCTCGCTTGGCGTCGGCTGTCGCGAAACCACGGGGCGCTGTTCTTCGGCGTCATCTTCCTGGTGATCGTCGTGCTTTGCCTGCTGGCGCCGGTCTACTCGAGCGACATCGCGCATACCGGCCCCAACGACAACCACATCACCGAGCAGATCAAGATCGGCGGCAAGCTGACGTACGTGGTGAGCACGATCGGCTTGCCGATCGGGCCGACCTGGCACTCGAAGTTCTTCCTGGGAGCCGACCCGAACGGCCGCGACATCGCCGTGCGCCTCCTCTACGGAGGTAGGAACTCGCTCGAGGTCGGCGCGGTGGCGACGCTGATCACGATCGTGCTGGCGGCGATCATCGGAATCGCCGCGGGCTATTTCCGGGGCTGGACCGATGGTCTGCTGATGCGCGCGCTCGACGTGATCTGGGCGTTTCCCGTCTACATCCTCGGGGTGGCGCTCGGAGTCTCGCTGGCGATCAGCGGGATCGGTCCGCTGCGGGGGAACTCGCTGATGGTGCCCGCGTTCGTGATCGGCGTGGTGTTCGTTCCCTACGTCGCGAAGCCGATCCGCGGGCAGGTGCTCGGGCTGCGCGAGCGTGAGTTCATCGACGCGGCGCGGGTTCAGGGGCTCAGCCACGTGCGGATCATGGCCAGCGAGATCTTCCCCAACATCGCCTCGACGATCATCGTCTTCATCCCGCTGATGCTCGCCAACTCGATCCTGCTCGAGGCGGGTCTCTCGTATCTCGGTGCCGGCGTGCAGCCGCCCAACCCGTCATGGGGGACGATGATCGCCGACGGGGTCGCGAACATCCCGGCCGCGATCCATCTCGTGCTGGTGCCAGGGATCATGCTCGTGATCGCGGTGCTGAGCATCAACGTGTTCGGCGACGGGGTCCGCGACGCCCTCGACCCTCGGGCGAAGGTCCGCATCGCGCGCTGATGGCCAGGTTCGTGATCCGCCGCCTGCTCGCAGCCGTGGGCGTGCTGATCGCGATCTCGGTCGTGACCTTCCTGATCTTTCAGGCGATCCCCAACGGGGACCCGGCACAGCGGATCGGCGGTCGTACCGCCAATGCCGCCGAGCTGGCGCTGATCCGCCACGAGTGGGGGTTCGACAAGCCGATCTACGTGCAGTACATCAAGACGATGGGGAAGATCCTGAGCGGCACGGTCGTGTCGTACTCGCAGAACCTCAACGTGCTGGATCAGATTCGCCAGGGGCTGCCGGCCACGCTGTCGCTGGCAATCGGGGCGGGGATCATCTGGCTGGGCCTCGGAATCCTGTTCGGGGTCATCACTGCGGTTCGGGCGGGCCGGTTTGCCGACCGCGCGCTGACCGTGCTCGCGTTCATCGGCGTCTCGAGTCCCCCCTTCTTCCTCGGGGCGCTGGCGATCTACTACGTCGGATACAAGGCGAACATCATTCCCCTCGGGGGATACTCGTCCCTGAGCCATCCCTGGTCGTGGTTCAAGCATCTGATCGCGCCTTGGTTGGTTCTGTCGGTGCTGTTCATCGGGATCTACTCGCGCGTCCTGCGCTCGACGATCCTCGACATCCAGCACGAGGATTACGTGCGGACGGCGCGGGCCAAGGGGCTCTCAGAGCGCCAGGTAATGGTGCGCCACATCTTGCGCAACTCGCTGATCCCGATCATTTCGCTGTGGGGGCTCGACTTTGCGCAGGTGATCGGCGGCGGGGCGATCCTGACCGAGTCGGTCTTCAACCTGCACGGGGTCGGCCAGTTCGCGGCGCAGTCGATTCAGCGCTTGGATGTGCCGCCGGTGCTCGTGATCACGATGCTGACGGCCTTCTTCGTGGTCTTGCTGGGCGCGCTGGTTGACGTCATCTACGCCTTCCTGGACCCGCGGATCAGGCTCAGCGGTTGACCGCGCCAGAAACGCTGCTCCAGGTCGAGGACCTGCGCGTCTCGTTCGCCACCGAGGAAGGCGTGGTGCGCGCGGTCGACGGCATCACGTTCACGGTGCAGGCGGGCGAGGTGCTGGCGATCGTGGGCGAGTCGGGGTCGGGGAAGTCGGTCTCGGTGATGACCCTGATGGGTCTGACCAGAGGACAGAACGCGCGCTTTGAGGGCAAGGCGATGTTCGATGGCCGTGACCTGATCGCGGCCTCCGACGCGGAGCTGCGGAAGGTGCGCGGGGCGGCGATCGCGATGGTCTTCCAGGACCCGATGAGCTCACTCGACCCGGTGTACCGGATCGGCGCCCAGATCATCGAACAGATCCGCGTCCACGAACCGAAGGTGTCCAAGGCGCAGGCGCTCGACCGAGCGGTCGACCTGATGGAGCGCGTCGGGATTCCCCGGGCGCGCGACCGGGTCCGCTCCTACCCGCACGAGTTCTCCGGCGGGATGCGCCAGCGGGTGATGATCGCGATGGCGCTCGCCAACTCCCCCAAGCTGCTGATCGCCGACGAGCCGACCACCGCCCTCGCCGTGCCGATCCAGGCCCAGATCCTCGACGAGCTGCGCAGGCTCCGCGACCAGACGGGGGCGGGGATCATCCTCGTGACCCACGATCTCGGCGTGGTTGCAGATATCGCCGATCGGATCGCGGTCATGTACGCCGGGCGGATCGTCGAACAGGGGACGTTGGAGGACCTCTTCTACGACCCGCAGCACCCGTACACCTGGGGCCTGCTCGGGTCGATCACGCGCGTCGACCGCAACCGCGCCGGCAAGCTCCCGGCGATCCCGGGGCAGCCACCGTCGCTGCTCGCACCGCCGGAGGGCTGCCACTTCCGTCCTCGCTGCCCGCACGCATTCGACCGCTGCACGGAGCTGCCCGAGCTGGTCTCCCGCTTGCCTGAGGCACCGGAGCATCCGGACCGCTGCTGGCTCGAGCCCGAGCGCAAGCGCACCCTGCGCCAGGTCGGCGACCAGATCGGGCTCGCCACCGGCGAGACGGTGATCTCGTGATGAGCAACGCAGCGCCGACGATCGAGCAACCACCACCGCGCGACGGCTCGCCGCTGCTGGACGTCGAGCACGTCCGGGTGCTCTTCCCGGTCAAGTCCGGGACCTTGATCGACCGCAAGGTGGGAGCGGTCCACGCGGTCGACGACGTCTCGCTGCAGCTCCGGGAGGGTGAGACGCTGGGGATCGTCGGGGAGTCGGGGTGCGGCAAGACGACCTTGATCCGCACGATCGCCCGGCTGATCGACGCGACCAGCGGCGCGATCCACTTCCGCGGCCAGGACATCACCAAGGCCGGCCGTCGCGAGCTGCAGCCGGTTCGGCGCGAGGTTCAGATGGTCTTCCAGGATCCGCAGGCGTCGCTGAACCCGCGCAAGCGTGTGGGCCAGATCCTGACCACGCCGCTGCGCCTGCGAAAGATCCCGCGTGACCGGCTCGAATCGGAGAGCCGGCAGCTGCTGACGCGGGTCGGTCTCCACCCCGAGCACCTGAATCGCTATCCGCACGAGTTCTCCGGCGGACAGCGCCAGCGCATCGGAGTCGCTCGCGCGCTGGCACTCGACCCGCGCCTGATCCTGCTCGACGAGCCGGTCTCGGCGCTCGACGTCTCGATCCAGGCCCAGGTGATCAACCTCCTGGACGAGCTCCAGGACGCCTTGCAGCTGTCGTACATCTTCGTCGCGCACGACTTGAGCGTCGTGCGTCACGTGTCCGATCGCATCGCGGTCATGTACCTCGGCAAGCTGATGGAGATCTCGCCCGCCGAGGCGCTCTACACCAAGCCGATCCATCCCTACACCTCGGCGCTACTCGCGGCGATCCCGATTCCCGACCCGCACGAGAACCGCTCGCGCACACGACCGCTCGTCTCGGGCGAGCCTCCCAACCCGATCCACCCCCCGTCGGGGTGCCGGTTTCACACTCGCTGCCCCCGCGCCACCGAGGTCTGCCGGACCGTCGAGCCGCAGCTGACCGAGTATTCCGGCGGGCATCTGGCGGCCTGCCATCACCCACAGCACGTCAGCGCGCAGGAGATCGAGCGGGCTACCCGCTCGCCTGCCAGCCCGCTGACTGCCGGGGATCAAGCGCCAGCGGGTTAGTGGACCGGGGGGCCGGCGCCTCGTGGCCCTGGACCGTGCCCTGCGGGCCGCGGGCCGCGGGCGGCCCGCGACTGCACGAGCACCCAAACTGGACCGCGTGAAAGCGAAATGGGTGCTCGAACCCGCTCTACATGCACGAGCACCCATTTCGCAAACCGGAGGCCCGATTTGGGGCCTCGAGCGGGCCGCGGGCGTCCCTGAAGCAGGCCGCGGGCCGCCGCTCGAACCAGGTCGCGCCGCCCCGGCCCCAGGTAAGGGGTCGGGCGCCCCCACGTAAGGGGTATTCCGGGCGGATCGGCAGCGTTCGTCCGATGCGGCCGCCGGCGTCTCAGTCCATCCTCGGAGCACGTGGATTCGACCAGAAGGAGCGTTCCATGCACCCCAAGCTCAGCGCCGCCGTCGCCGCGACCCACGTCCAGGATCTCAGGGAG